>CAZZGS010000776.1:0-2815 GCA_964653845.1 uncultured Bryobacter sp. | reverse complement strand
GGGTTGGAGTGAAGCGCAGCGGACGCAATTCCATCACACAGCGCAGGGGACGCGGTTGGTGCCATATGCGTGGCTTCTGGCGCTGGAGCAGCCCTGCTTTTTCGGTTGTGAGCCGTTTGCAAAGCAGGAGTATCTTGGCCGCTTTGGGTTTCTGGCCGGGGATAGCGACTCGAAGTTGAATCCAGATGGATTGCCCGTTGGACTAGCGCGACAGACCGATTTCTCTGACCCGGTGAGCGGAAAAACTTATGCCGTGGTGGGGCTGAGTTGTGCGGCTTGCCATACGGGGGAGTTGCATTACAAGAACTATGCCGTGCGCATTGAAGGTGGCGTGGCGATGATGCAGCCGACGGAGTTTCAGAAGGCGCTGGGGATTGCGCTGGTGATGACGGAAATGTTGCCGTGGCGGTACAGCAAGTTTGCGGAAAAGGTTTTAGGGCCGAAGGCGAGCGACGCGGATCGCAAGCAATTGAAGGCGGAGTTTGGGGCGTTTATCGAGAAGGCAAAGTCAGATCTGACGACGGTGCAAAGCCGGAATATTTATCCGAATGACGCTGGCTTTGGACGGACCGATGCATTGACACGGATTGGCAATCAGGTGTTTGGCGGGGCTATGAATAATTGGGATAACTGGGCACAGGGAAATGCTCCGGTGCGGTTTCCGCAGGTGTGGGATTCATCCTGGTTTACGTGGGTTCAGTACAATTCGTCGATTGCGGATCCGTTGGTTCGGAATATCGGCGAGGCGCTGGGAGTGAGGGCAGCGGCGAAATTGTATGGGCCGGATGCCAAGGAGTTTAAGAACAGCGTGAATATGAATGGGCTGAAGACGCTGGAGGATTTGCTGTGCGGGCCGGAGCCCTATGCGGGGTTGAGGTCTCCGAAGTGGCCTTCGGTCTTCCCTGCCCTGGACGCAGCGAAGGTAGCGCAAGGGGCGACTCTTTATGAGGAGCATTGCGCGGGTTGCCATCTGCCGTCGATTGAGAAGTTGAAGGCGGATCTGGGATCGGCTACGCCGAAGTATTGGGTGAGTAATTCCAGTGGGAAGCGGTTTCTCGATTTGCTGGATGTGCAGGTGGTCGATGTGGGAACAGATGGCCGAGCGGCATTGGACTTTGTTGCGCGGACGGCGGATAGCGGGGACCTGGGTAAGGGGCGCATTTCGGCTGGGGTAGCGCTGGAACTGGTGACGAAGGGCATTCGGGATCAATACTTCATGCGTGCCGGATTCTCAGCAGAACAGAAGACGGAGTGGATGGGGTACCGGGAAGAGAATGCTGAGGCCGTGAGATCGAAGCCGATTTACAAGGCTCGTCCGTTGAATGGAGCATGGGCGATTGCGCCTTATCTGCATAATGGGTCGGTGCCGAGTCTGTATGAGATGCTGGCATCGAAGGAGCAGCGCGGGACGCCTGTGTTCTGGCTGGGTAATAAGCAGTTTGACCCGGTGAAGGTGGGCTATGAGCAGAAGGAGTTTGAGGGCGGGACGCGGTTTGATTATTCGCTGCCTGGCAATAGTAATTCCGGGCACTGGTTTCAGGATGGGCCACGTGGCAGGGGAGTGGTTGGACCGGCACTTACGGATGCTAAGAGGTGGGCTCTAGTGGAGTATTTGAAGTCGTTGTAATGAGAGTACTGCCATGAGGGTTAGGTGGCTAGCCTGAGGAGGCTATAGGAGCGTTGGACCTTTAAGAACTTTAATTGAATCTTAAGGACAGGAGTAGTCCTGGGCAGGTAATATTTGTACAGCGCGTGAAACACCGCTGAATGAATTAGGAGAAAAAATACCAATGAAAATGTTTGCCTCTTTGCTGCTCACCCTGTCCCTCGTGATGGGCGTTGCCACCGTGTCCTTCGCTCAGGATCCCCCCAAGAAGGAAAAGAAAGAAAAGAAGGGCAAGAAGAAGATGGAAGAAAAGAAGCCTGCATAAGGTTCTCTTTCTTTAGTCTTTCGACTTAGAAAAATAAATGCCGCGCCTGGGTTTAGACCCTGGCGCGGCATTTACTTTTAGAGGAGGCTGTCGCGACGCTGCTTCTCGAGGAGCTTGACGATTTGCCCTACGTTTTGGGCCTTGTCGCGATCAAGGACGAGGAGTGCGTCGGGGGTATCGACGACGACGAGGTTCTTTACGCCGAGCATGGCTACGAGTTTGCCTGGGGCGTCGACGTAGTTGCCGGTGCTGTCGTTGAAGATGGCTTCGCCACGTGAGGCGTTGCCTTCAGCGTCGTGCTTCTGAAGGTCATAGACGGCATTCCAGGAGCCGACATCGTTCCAGCCAAAGTCAGGGGCGGGGACGCCGAGGATGCCTTTTTCTTTTTCGAGGACGGCGTAGTCGATCGAGATGTCTTCGCAGAGGGGGAAGACGCGGGTGAGTTCTGGGAAGAAATCCGGGCTCAAGAATGGAGGTAAGCCGCGGATGAGCTTGGAGGTCTTGGGCAGGTGGTTGTCGAGAGCTGTGAGGAGACGTGAGGCCTGCCAGAAGAACATGCCGGCGTTCCAGTAGTAGTTGCCTGACTTGAGAAATTTCTTTGCTGTGGGGAGGTCTGGTTTTTCACAGAAGCGGGTGATGGGGACAGTGTCGAGGCTGCCGAAAGCGGTCTTCTTAGGGAATTCGATGTAGCCGTAGCCGGTTTCGGGGTAGCGGGGCTTGATGCCGAGAACGACCATTTCGCCCTGAGAGGCGGCGCGGAAAGCGGGGCGTACAGCACGCAAGTAGATTGCAGGCCTTGAGATGATATGATCGGCCGGGAAGATGCCGAGGACGGCACGAGGGTCGAGTGACTGGAGCATGTGGCAGGCGAGGCCTATGGCGGG
>CAZZGS010000775.1:0-2817 GCA_964653845.1 uncultured Bryobacter sp. | reverse complement strand
GGTGATTGGGCCGGCCAGAATTGTCGGAAAGAAGCTCACCGCCGTAAAGTGCGCGAGCAAACTTGAAGTAGACTTCGCGTCCCGCCGGTAAACGTCGAGCGTATAGCTCAACGCCTGAAAACAATAGAAGCTCAACCCAAGCGGGAAAACCCACTTCCAGTTCTTGTCCCAGCCCGGCATGTACTTAAAGGCAACCAAAATCCCAAGATTGGTCACCAAACTCAGGCCAAGCAAGGTTCTCCGCCACCAGACGCGCTTACTCGATTGCATCCCCAGCCCGCAGACATAGTCCACCAGGCTTGCCAGCGGAATCAGCGTCAGATAGAAAAGATCCCAACGAGCGTAGAAGAAGTAGTTGGCCCCCAGCACTACGGCCAGTGTTGGCAGGCGCCAGCGGGCAGCAGCCCAATAGCAGATGAAAACGCCCGCGAGAAAGACGAAATACGCGGACGAGGTATTCAGCACCCTAGTAACTCTTGGTGAACTTGTTCCGCTGATTCAGGATCGTGAAGTGGCCGTCCATCTTTGCCGTCACCTCAAGATGAAAGCCACCCGGCGAAGTCAGGTTCGCAATGTACGGGTCTTCGACGTTGTGATCTTTGCCGGCATTGATCGAATAGTGCAACTGCCAGAAATTCTTGAGGCCCGGTGCGGCGCGCATACTGTCGATCGCTGCGGCATCGCCGCCCTTCTTGTCGCCGTTGTTCATGATCATCGCCTTCGATTCAAGCGCGTGCACCAGTGCCGGGTTATTGCTCGCCCAGACCCCGTGATGATTCGTCAGGTAGAGATCCACCTTGCCAACTTTGTTCAGAGGGCAGGCCACTTCCATTTCCTTATTCCAGGTCAGGTCGGCCAAGTCGAGAAAGCGGAATTCACCAAACTTCAATAGAAAACCAATGCTCCGCCCATTCTCCGTGGCATCGTCTTCCTTCTTGCTTGCCGCGCCGCAAAGCGCGTTGTCCCCTGCGCCACGGGCCAATGACGACGCCTTGCCCATCACATCGCCGCGAGCCGTGATCACTTCAATATCAAGCCCGGCCAGCGGAATGCGGTCACCCGGCTTCACGATCAATTCTTTGGTCTTCGACTTGGCTTCCTCATATTGCTTGCTCAACTGTGCCGCGCCCTTGCCCGTCTCAGTGTTGGTGCCGTGGCTGATCAGGTTCACAACTTTCATCTTGTCCATCAGCGTCGTAATGCCGCCCACATGGTCGGTGTGATAGTGCGTGATCAGCAACCAGTCGATCTGCTTGATCTTGGCTTTCTTGGCCACCATAGCAATCCGCTCGGCGTCGCGGCTGTTGTTCCCGGGCCAGCCGGTATCGACAAGCAAGCTCTCGCCCTTCGGGGTCACGATCAGCGTGCACTGCCCGCCTTCGACATCAATGAAGTAGATCTTCAGGTCTTTCGACAAAGCGCTGCCCGCCAGGAGCAGTATCAGGAGAAACAAGCCACGAAGCTGTTGCATAGTTCCAAACTATCATTCACACGACTGAACTATCCACTCACCAAAGCCGTATACACTGATGAAATCGTAGATTATGCCCTTCTGTAGCAAATGTGGTTTCGAAGTCCAGTCCGGTGACCTCTTCTGCGGCCGCTGCGGCGCCCCTCAATCGGATGCTGTTCCGTCGCCGAAGTCCAAACCCAAAAAAACTGCCAACGACGCTTTTTCGTCGATTGACGACAACACCGCCGCCGTTCTCTGCTACATCCCTTTTCTGGGCTGGATCGCCTCCATCTACATCCTCTCGGTCGACCGCTTCCGTTCCAACAACACCGCCCGCTTCCACGCCTTCCAGGGTCTCTACCTCTTTGTCGGCTGGCTCATTTACGACTGGGTCATCGAAGGCATCCTCGACGAAATCGTCGGTCGCGCCTGGATCATCACCCGAGCTGTTAAGCTCGGCCTCACTGTGGTGTGGCTCTTCCTCCTCTTCAAGACCAGCCAGCGCGAAATGATCCGTATCCCCTTCATCAGCGACCTCGCTGATAAGTCAGTCGCAGAACAACGCTAACGGATGGTATAATTATTCATAGTAACTGAATAATTAATCATGTCCAGCTCCAAGTCGCTCCGCGCGGGCATCGTCGGTTTCCGGGGTTATTCCGGCAACGAACTCCTGCAGATTCTCAATCGTCATCGCTTTGTCGCGGGTATCCCGCTCGAACACCGCGCAGACTCTACCACTGCTGCTCCACTATCCGGGCAAACCGTTAAGGATCAAGACCTTGCGGTGGTCTTCCTGGCTACTCCGCCCGAGGCCTCTATGGAGCTAACTGCAGAATTCCTCGCCGCCGGTGCCAAGGTAGTTGATCTATCTGGCGCGTTCCGCCTCCGGACAGTCGAAAACTACAGCCGCTGGTATAAGGAAACCCATACCGCGCCCGATCTGCTGAATGAAGCCGCCTATGGCCTGCCCGAGTTCTACCGCAACACCATCAAGCACGCCCGTTTGATTTCGAATCCTGGCTGCTATCCAACGGCTGCCAATCTCGCCATCCGTCCGCTAGTCGGCGCTGGCGCCATAAATCTCGAAGCCGGTATCATCTGCGACGCCAAAAGCGGCGTCTCCGGTGCTGGCCGCAAGCCCAGCATGAAGACCTCCTTTTGTGAAGTCACCGGGAACTTCTCAGCCTACTCGCTTCTCGATCACCGCCACATACCCGAGGTGCTGCAAAACTCGAATCTTGAAGAAACCCAGTTCAGCTTCACCGCTCAGTTGATCCCGATCGACCGGGGCATTCTCGAAACGATCTACTTCCGCCGCGCCACTCCCGAATTCACAGCCGAACATATCTATCAGATTTATC
>CAZZGS010000774.1:0-2821 GCA_964653845.1 uncultured Bryobacter sp. | reverse complement strand
GGGACTGAGGAGCGGTTGCCGGAGTTACCTTTGGAGGGGCGGCGGGTGGCTTTTTGTGGTTTGGGGAATCCTGGGTCGTTTCGGCAGAGTCTGGACCGGATGGGGCTAGGTGGGGTGGAGTTGGTGGTATTTCCAGATCATCACGAATATGTGGCAGCGGATTTGGCTGGGTTGCGGGCAAAGGGGGAAGTTTTGATCACTACTGCCAAGGATGCGGTGAAAGTTTCGGGGCCTGTTTATGTGTTGGAACAAAGATTGGTGGTTCCAGCCGGGCTGAAATCCAGAACACGACCATAAAGGTCGGCTACAATAGAATTTCCGATGCCAAACTCGAGTTCTTCCACGAGTCCTGCGGCTAACAAGAGAATCATTCTCCTGTCTCCGCGAGGGTTTTGCGCTGGCGTGGTCCGCGCGATTGATGTAGTCAAGATCGCACTCGATCTTTATGGAGCGCCCATTTATGTGCGCAAGGAGATCGTTCATAACAAACACGTTGTGGATGAGCTGCGTGCGGCTGGGGCCGTATTTGTTGAAGAATTGGCAGAAGTACCTAGTGGTTGCCGGGTTATTTTTTCGGCTCACGGGGTGTCGCCGGCAATTCGAACTGAGGCTGAAGAGCGCAAGCTTAACGTGATCGATGCGACTTGCCCGCTGGTTACCAAGGTGCACCTGGAAGCTGTGCGTTATGCGCGGAAGGGCTTCTCGATTGCGCTGGTTGGCCACTCCAATCACGATGAAGTAGTGGGGACGATGGGTGAGGCACCCGATTGCACATTCCTGGTGGAACGGCCTGAGGATGTGGCAGGGATCACGTTCCCCGACCCGACCAGAATTGTTTACTTGACGCAGACGACGTTATCGCTGGATGAGACTCGCGACATCATTGCCGCGCTCAAAGCGAAATATCCTCTGATTCAAGGGCCGCCGGCTCAGGACATCTGTTATGCGACGGAGAATCGCCAGATTGCCGTGAAGGCTGTGGCTCCACTTTGTGAATTGCTGTTGGTGGTGGGAAGCCAGAATTCTTCGAATTCACGACGATTGGTTGAGGTTTGCGAGAAGACGGGTGTTCCGTCGTATCTGGTGGACGACCGTTCGGAAGTGAAACCGGAATGGCTAGTTGGCGTCAAGACAATATCGATCACTGCCGGGGCGAGCGCTCCTGAAAATCTGGTTGAAGAGCTGATGGCTTTCTTGCGGGATGAGCATGGATTTGCAGATATGGAAGAGATGGAAATCAAGGAAGAAGACGTGCGATTTACCTTGCCAACCGAGCTTCATACGATTTCAAACTTAAGGCCGGTGAGCGCTAACGGATGAGTCCGCAACTTCAATATGCGGATCCTGTGGCGTCCAAAGCTGTAGGGGCGGTTCGCAGGGCGTCTGACTTTATGCTTGGCCGGCAGCACCAGGCGGGATTTTGGTGGGAAGAACTGACGGCGGATACGACGCTTGAGTCGGATTACATTTTATTTCAGTTGTGGTTGCACCGGGCGGAGAACGGGATTTGGAATCCTCCAGCGCGGGCGACGATTGATCGCGCAGTGGAATCGATTCTGGCCCGGCAATTGCCTGAAGGCGGTTTCAATATCTATCCTCAGGGGCCGGTGGAGATTTCCGCTTGTGTGAAGGCTTATTTCTCACTGAAGGTGGCAGGGATTCCTGCGAGCGACGAACGGATGGTGCGGCTGCGGGATCAGATTCTTAGTCTTGGCGGGATTCAGGCGGCGAACAGTTATACGAAGCTGAATCTAAGCCTGTTTGGGTTGTATCCGAAGGACTGCGTGCCGAGTGTGCCGCCGGAGATGATGTTACTGGGAAACTTCATTTACGAGATGTCGAGCTGGTCGCGAGCTATTGTGATTCCGCTTTCGATTATCGCTTCGTCGGATGTGCAATGCCCGGTGCCGGCGGGATTCGATCTGAAGGAAATCGAAAAGCCGGGAGTGAGTTTTGACTTCCGGCCAGCGGATGAATTCTGGAGCTTCAAGAACTTTTTCTACACGGCGGATTCGGTGCTGAAGATTTATGAGAAGTCTCCGCTGAAATCGTTGTTGAGGCCGATGTCGATTGAGAAGTGCGAGAAGTGGATGCTGGAGCGATTGCAGTATTCCGACGGGCTGGCGGCGATCTATCCTCCGATGATGTATTCGGTGATGGCGATGGATGTACTTGGATATGCCAAGGATGACCAGCGCCGGGTGGATGCGTTGAAGCATTTTGAGGACCTGATGGTGGATGACGATTCCAAGGGATTCTACTTTCAGCCTTGTTTCTCCGTTGTGTGGGATACGGCGATTGCGGCTTATGCCCTGGCTGAGGTAGAGGCGACTCCGGCGAATCTGGATGTGCAGCAGGCACTGAGTCGATGTGCGGACTGGTTGCTGACCAAGGAATGCCGGCGCAAGGGTGACTGGGCTGTGAAGCGGCCCAAGCTTGAGCCGTCGGGTTGGTACTTTGAATTTGCGAATGAGTTTTATCCGGATATCGACGATACGGCGATGGTGCTGATTGGACTGGATAAGGCCAAGGCAACGAACCTGACCGGACAGGAGGCTGCGGCACGCCGCGCGGTGAACTGGCTGATCGGGATGCAGGGCAAGGATGGCGGCTGGGCAGCGTTTGACGTCGACAACAAATGGGAATTTCTGAGCGATGTGCCGTTTGCCGATCACAATGCGATGCTCGATCCGTCGTGCCCCGATATTACAGGACGAGTGATCGATGCCCTGGCGCGATACGGGATTGGTGCAAACGACCCGGCGATGCGGCGCGGGATCCAGTATTTGATCGATTCGCAGGAAGCGGATGGATCCTGGTA
>CAZZGS010000773.1:0-2826 GCA_964653845.1 uncultured Bryobacter sp. | reverse complement strand
GCCTGAACCAGCCTGCCGACCCAGCCGCTGCTCCTCCTCCCGCCGCCGCTGCTGCTGCTGCTGATCAGAATGCCCCGATTATCTCGAAGGGCACCATCGTTCCAGTCAAAAAGCAGAAAAAGGTCAAGGAACCGAAAAAGAAGAAGAATTGATCGCCCGCGTTCTTCTGGCCGACGATAGCCCGCACGCCCAGCGTATCGGTGCTCGCATCCTTGCTGGAGAAGGCTTCGATGTCGAACAAGTATCCGACGGGGCGGCTGTTTATCCAGCCCTCGATCGCTTCTCTCCCGATGTCGTTATCGCCGACGTATTCCTTCCGAATCGCTCCGGCTACGAGATCTGTCACTGGATCAAATCACATCCGCGCCACCAGGCGATCCGGGTGGTTTTGACAGCCGGTTTGCTTGAGCCCTTTAGTGAGTCCCAGGCAAAGGCCGCCGGATGTGATGCAATTATAAAAAAGCCTTTCGAGGCGTCGGAGGTGCTACACACCATCCGGCCTCTCGCCGAGGCTGCACAATATTCACGCGGGTTGTTTGCCGCCGAACTCGATCTTCAAGTCACGCCCGTTTCTCGCTTCGCTCCCAGCGCGAACGTGGCGCGGCCCGAGGTTGATCCCGAGCGTATCCGCGCCGCTGTTACGCTGGCGCTCGAAGCAAGCATGCCCACCATCATCAAGGAGGTTACCGAGCGCGTCCTAATCGCCCTCGGTCACTAAAAATATGGCAACCGACAATTCATTCGACATCGTATCGAAAATCGAAATGCCTGAGGTGGTGAACGCCATCTCTCAGGCCCTCAAAGAAGTCATCGCCCGCTACGATCTGAAAGACTCCAAGTCTTCGATCGAGCTCAACGAGAAAGATCTCAAGATCAACCTCGCCTCAGCCGACGACTACAAGATCAAGGCTGTAAACGACATCCTGCAGTCGAAGCTGCTCAAGCGCGGCGTCCCGATCGGGAACCTCGAATACGGTACCGTCACGTCCGCCTCTGGCTCCAGCGTCCGTCAGGAAATCAAGCTCAAGCAGGGCCTCGAAACCGAAAAGGCCAAAGAGGTTGTTAAGCTGATCAAGGAATCGAAGCTGAAGGTCACCCCCTCCATCATGGGCGACTATGTACGCGTCGCCAGCAAAGACCGGGACATCCTTCAGGAAGTCATCGCATTGCTGCGCGGCAAAGACTTCGGCGTCGAACTCCAGTTCACCAACTACCGCTAACCTCGATGGCGCGTAAAATCGAATCGCTCAGAATCCCCGGCCCCGTAGGGCATCTCGAAGCTCTTCTCGAAGAGCCAGAAGACCGCGACCCTATCGCAGCTGTCCTCGTTTGCCATCCTCATCCGCAACACGGTGGCACGATGCATACCCGCGTCGTTCACCGCACCGCTCGGGGCCTGCGTAAGGCAGGTGCCGTGGTCTTGCGCTTCAATTACCGGGGCGTGAATCTGAGCGAGGGCGAATACGATCATGGCCATGGTGAGATCGAAGACGGCAGAGCTTGCCTCGAGTTCCTGCGCGCGCGCTACCCGGAGCTGCCCTTCGCCATCGCCGGCTTCAGTTTCGGCTCTCGCATCGCCTTGAAGCTTGCGCTTGACTACCCGCAGGCCAAAAAGGTGATTCCCATTGGCTACCCCACCAAGTACCCTAACCGCGATTATATTTTTGACATCACGATTCCAAAGGTCTTCATTCACTCCACCAACGACGAGCACGGCCCGCGCCCCGAATTCGAAGCCTTCTTCGCCACGCTGCCCGAGCCGAAAGAAGTGAAGTGGATCGAATCCAAAGATCATTTCTTTGTCGACAATCTCGAAGCCTTTGAAGCAGCCGTGGTCCTCACTGGCCCGCTCTGACATAATAGGGACAGTTATGGCGGCACAATCTCTTATCGAGAACGTCCGTCGTCGGCTCCAGATTCAGATCCTTTTTTCGCAGGCCCTGGTTGCCCTGTCGATCGGTGCCGCCGGCCTCGTTCTACTTCTCATTCTTGGCACTCAAGTTTTTGACTGGTACTGGCCGGTTCTTCTCGCGGTCGCCTCTTTTGGCTATCTTATTTACCGCGTCTGGAATCATCTGCCCGGTGCCTACCAGTCTGCCCAGATTCTCGATCAGCGCGTGCGGACCTACGATCTTTTTTCCACAGCCCATCACTTCAAAACACAGCGACGTACCAAGCTTACAGACGCCCTGATCGAATCGGCAGATTCTACCGCTGGCCAGTTCACCGCCTCAATGGCTGTTCCCTTCAACATGCCCTCCGGTTGGGCTCGTGCTGTAGTACTTGCTTCCGTTGCTCTTAGCCTCCTCGTCTTCCGCTACGCATTCCAGTCGAGCCTCGACTTAAGCGCTCCGATCGCCCCCGGCATGTACAACCTGTTAGCCTCCGGCGAGAAGCCAACGCAGATGGCCAAAGCCAAGAATAAAATGCCAAACGGCCAGCCACTCGATGGCTTCGGTTTGACCGAAACCCAACAGCAGCGCGCCGACGAGAAGAGCATCGAAAAGGGACAGGAACTCAACAGCGAATCGACGAATTCGAGCGAATCCAGTTCCGCCGGTCAGAAGCCCGGCCAGTCCCAGCAGTCAATGTCACCGTCTGAAGAAGGCGAAAAGACAGAAGGCGCCGAGAAGGGTGATTCTTCCGCCGCCGGCGACAAGAACTCCGCTGGAGACCAAGGCAGCAAAGACGGAGACAAGAAGAGCAACGCCGGTGCCGACAAGAAGTCTGGTGCACAGCAGAATCAGGCCAACCAGCAAGGCGAGAAGAACTCTCTCATGGACAAGTTCAAAGACGCCATGGCCAACATGATGAACAAGCTGAAGT
>CAZZGS010000772.1:1094-2828 GCA_964653845.1 uncultured Bryobacter sp. | reverse complement strand
CCGGAGGCACAGCATAAAGCTGAGCCGCCCCCACCACTCCAACCAGAAACAATCCCGCCAATACAAAGAAGGTCCTTGGAATCGATTCATTCATCCCGGCCACATCTTTACCGATCATCCACTCAAGCCAGGGCCCAAACACCAGCGGACCCAACCCAAACCCCATCACCGCCAAACCTACAATCATCCCGCGCTTATCAGGGAACCACTTCACACACATTGCAATCGGAGTCACGTAAGCAAACCCCACTCCTACGCCGGCAATTAACCCATATCCGATTACCAACCCCTCAACTGTCTCATGCAGCATCCCCGCCACCAGACACCCAAGCGCAAGCAACAATCCACCCACACTGGCCACAACCCGCGGCCCCCGCTTATCCTGCCAAAACCCAGCCACAATCATCCCTGCCGCAAAGGCCAGCAGCGAATACCGGTATGGCATGACACTCTGAGCCCGAGTCCACCCATGCAACTGTTCGAGGGGACCTCGAAATACGCTCCAGCTATAGAGGATCCCGAGCAACACCTGCATGAAAATAGCCGCCGCAGCGTAGCGGCCCCGGTTCAGATTCTTAGCTTCAGACACCGCTCCATAATACTGAAGATGCTTCGAAGCTAATACCGGCCGTTGAATCAAGTTCATCCCGGTCCTTCTCGTCTACGGAAAATGGAGCATGATGCATTCGTAACAAGGGGTGCCCAAGCTGTGTTCCCTCAGGCAACGGTGCCAAATACCTTACCAACCAGCGCGGTACAAGCCATTGCGACTGCACCCCAGAACGCTACGCGAAGTGCGCCCGGCAAAAGCGGCGCTCCCCCGAGCTGTGCCGCAAGTCCACCCAAGATAACCAGCAACAAAATCGTGACGCCTGAAACTGCCATGCTCACAGATGACATTGGCACAAATAAGACAAGCAACAAAGGCGGAGTCGCACCCGCAATAAAGGCTGCCGCAGAAGCCATCGCCGCCTGAAGCGGACGTGCCCTCGTTCCCTCAGACATTCCCAACTCATCTCGGGAATGTGTCCCAAAAGCGTCTTTCCCCGTCAGTTCCTGAGCGACTTGCGAGGCGAGCTGTGCGCTTAAGCCGCGCTCGACGTAGATCGCTGTCAACTCAGCCATTTCTCCCTCTGGATTGCTGGCAAGCTCATCCTTTTCCCGCGCTAAATCTGCATGCTCTGTGTCGGCTTGTGAACTCACCGACACATACTCCCCAGCCGCCATCGAGAGCGCCCCTGCTACAAGCCCAGCCGTGGCTGCGAGCAATACAGGTTCGCGCAAGGTTTGTGCTGCAGCCACTCCAAGCACAAGGCTGCTGGTAGAAATCAGACCATCATTGGCTCCCAGTACGGCGGCTCTTAGCCAGCCTATGTGATCGTTTCTATGTAGTTCAAGGTGCCGCATGCGCCACCGCCTCTCGACTAACGGTTCTGCAGAAATGTCGCGGTTGAGTGAAAAAACTCTTTCAGCGTAGCAACTGCTGCCTCAGGCAACTCGGCCTCTGCAAGTGCCCGGTCCATCATCTCCACCCAGCGGTCCCGAGCCTTCTCGTCGACGGCAAACGGGGCATGACGCATTCGCAACCTGGGGTGTCCGCGTTTCTCCAGATAGTCCATCGGGCCCCCAAAACGAAAGAGCAGAAAGTCCCGCAGCCGCTCTTCAGCCCCCACAAGATCATGCTTCGGATACATTGGCCCCAGAATGTCATCCTCGGCCACCTGCCTGTAAAAC
>CAZZGS010000772.1:0-1084 GCA_964653845.1 uncultured Bryobacter sp. | reverse complement strand
AGCGTCGAAACCCGTCTTCCCCTATCACTTGAAACAAGTCTTCTTCGGCTATCTTTTCAACACTCACAATCCCATCCTAAGGCACCACCAGAATGGGCGCTTGCCAGAACGCACCCTTGCCGCCCTTCGGGTCCACTACCGTCTCAAGCCCCGATAGCTCTGCGATAAACTATGAAGAAATCTTCTCCCAATGCGTACTCTGATTTTTCTCATCCCGCTTTTGGGTCCAACCCTCTCAGCCGCCACAGCCTTCGACGAAGTAAAGCCCATCTTCGCGGCGAAGTGTTTTGCGTGCCATAACGAAAGGGTTAGCCTTGGCAAGCTCTCTCTCCACACACCTGAGGCTGTCCTCAAAGGCGGAGAAACCGGCGAAGTCATTGTTCCCGGCGATGCCGCAAAAAGCCTCCTCATCGACAAGATCGTCACCCGTCAAATGCCACCCGGCAAAGACAAACTTACCGACAGCGAGATCGATCAAATCCGTACCTGGATCAACACTGGCCTTCCCAAATCATCCGCCTTAAACGACCAAGTTTCCGCCTACGAAATCAGAGGCATCCTGCAAGCCCGCTGCGTCCTCTGCCACGGAAGTGATCGCAAAGAAGGCGGCCTCGACCTACGCACCCTGGCCAGCCGTCTCAAAGGTGGCAAATCCGGCCCAGCGATCGTCCCCGGCAAGCCCGAAGCGAGCCTCCTCTACACACGCATCGTCAAGGGCGAAATGCCCCCGGCCAAAGAAGCCAAAGCCCTGGCCGTAGAACTTCCAACTGACGCAGAGACCGAAAAGATCAAGACCTGGATCGCCGCCGGAGCAAAAGACGCCGATCCTAAGGAAGTCTCCCCCGACATCGTCAAAGAATCGGACAAGAAGTTCTGGTCCTTCCAGTCACCGGTCAAACCTGCTCTCCCCACCGTTAAATCCAAGTCGAGCGTCCGCAACAACATCGATCTCTTCCTCCTCGCCAAGCTCGAAGCCAAAGGCCTCGCCTACAACAAAGAAGCCGACAAGCGGTCTCTGCTTCGTCGCGTCTATCTCGATCTCACCGGCCTCCCACCCACACCCGCTGAACTCGCAGCCTACGAA
>CAZZGS010000771.1:0-2829 GCA_964653845.1 uncultured Bryobacter sp. | reverse complement strand
GCCTTACCAATTTGCCCTCACCGTACTGCTGAACGAAAAGAGCGCCAGCGCTTCTGAAGTCGTCGCTGCCGCCCTCCAGGACAATAACCGCGCCCGCATTATCGGCCTCCCCAGCTACGGCAAAGGCCTCGTCCAAAGTGTTTTCCCCATCACCGGCGGCAACGGTCTCGCACTGACAACGGCTTACTACTACACACCCAAAGGCCGCTCCATCCAGCGCCGCTACGAAGGCGCTCAAATCGATCCCAATCTCAACGATGCCAAAGCCGGCGTTCAGCCAGACATCGAACAAGGCCCCGAACGCCCCACACGCCTCAGAATTTTCCTCGACACCAACGGCATGATCACCTCCTACGCCACCGAATGGCTGCGTTCAAACCCCAAGCCTCAGCCCGGCTTCGTCATGCCTCGTGCCACCCTCGACCTCTACCAACGCTGGCTCTCCGAGCGCAACGTCCAACCCACCCTCGGCGAATGGTCCATTGATCGCGAATGGGTGCAAAATCGCTTAGAGCAGGAAATCGTCAACCTCTCCCTCGGCGTTGAATTTGGCGACGAAATCGAAGCCCGTCGTGACCCCGCAATCCAACGCGGACTCGCAGAGATACAATCGAGGCATGAAGCTGGTGGCCGCGCTCTCCTGTCTCCCCCTCCTGCTTCAAGCCTCGATCCCAACCTTCTCGCACGACGTCTCCCCCATCCTTTTTAAGCACTGCGCTGCTTGCCACCGTCCGGGCGAAGTGGGCCCAATGCCTCTCACCAACTACAAACAGGTGCGCCCCTGGGCCAAGGCAATTCAAGCTGCGGTTCTTACCCGCAAAATGCCCCCCTGGCATGCCGATCCCCACTACGGTACCTTCCAAAACGACTCGCGCTTGAGCGACTCAGAGATAGAAACCATCGTCACCTGGGCCCGCAACGGTGCACCGGAAGGTAACCCCAAAGACCTCCCACCACTCCCACCAATTGAGTCCACATGGCAAATCGGCAAACCCGATGCCGTCTATTCGATGGATGAATTCACCCTCGGCTCCAACGGTCCTGAAGACCGGCAGACCTTCACCGTCGATACCAATTTGAAGCAAGCCCAGTGGATCGAAGCTCTCGAAATCCGCCCAGGCAATCGCAAGGTCGTCCACCACGTTCAGGTCTCAATCGATGGCACCATCCTCGCCACCTTCTTACCCGGCACGAAGCTCGAAAGATGGCCCCCTGGAACCGCCAGACTCATCCCCGCCGCCGCTAAACTCCAATTCACGATCCACTATGCCCCGGGCAAGGATGAGAAAGACAAAACGAGCATTGGCTTCCGCTTCGCTAAACATCCACCCTCTCGGGAGCTACGTCAACTTCATCTCACCAGCAACAGCTTCGCTATCCCCCCAAACGCAGAAAAGCACACCGTCACCGCCTGGACCAATCTCGAGGCGGATGCCGATGTGCTCAGCTATTTTGCTCTTATGAATTACCGCGGTCGCACGATGCGTTTCGAGGCCACCTACCCCGATGGCCGCAACGAAACACTACTCGATATCCTCGACTACGATGTCCAGTGGCAAACGAAATATCTCAATGCCAAACCCGTGAAATTACCCAAGGGCACTCGCATCACTCTCACAGCTACCTACGACAACTCCGCCAACAACCGTTCCAATCCAGACCCGTCCAAAACTGTCCGTTGGGGCCTCGGCCCACAAGACGAACAGCTGGATGGCTGGATCGAATATTATTGAGGAACCGGGCGACCCATGCTCTTGTAAATACCCTCGATCATAGACACATTGTCTTTGGCCTTCTGATTGGTCTTGTCAAACTCGAGAACACGACGATAGCTCTTAAGCGCAGCCGGATACTTCTTGAACGGCGGCAGCTTCTCGTTGTACATGTAGGCATCGCCATTCCCCATCAGTGCTTCGATGATCGCCGCCTTCACGGCAGAATCCTTGGGCGCAGCCTTGGCCGCAGGATCCAGCACCGCAACAGCTTCTTCAAACTTCTTTTCCTTCATCAGGCCCTTGGCTTGATCCACAGCCTTATTAGCACCAAGCATCAAAACTGCGCCAAGCGCAAAACTGGCAATCGTACGTTTCATGTCTTGATTGTAACCATGTAGAATGCTTTTTCGATGGAAAGACTCACTCAGATAGCTAACGCCCTCGGCATCCCCCGCATCCAACGCCACATTTTTCTCTGTGCCGACCAGACCGAACCCAAGTGCTGCAACAAAGAACAAGGCTTGGAATCCTGGGCTTTCCTCAAGCGCCGCCTCGTTGAATTAGGCCTCACCCAAGGCGACCAGGTCATCTTCCGCACCAAAGCCAACTGCCTCCGTGTCTGCGAAAAAGGCCCCATCGCCGTCGTCTATCCCGAAGGCATCTGGTACCACTCGGCAACACCCGAAGTGCTCGAACAAATCATCCAGAGCCACCTCCTCGGAGGCACCCCACTCGAAGAATATCGATTTCAATAGGGCACAGTGTGAGATTGACGAGATAATGATGAAGAACCATGTCGAAACGCCTCATCGTTGCCATTGACGGCCCAGCCGGAGCAGGGAAGAGCACCCTCGCCCGCCGGGTTGCCGAACGCATTGGCGCAATCTACATCGATACCGGCGCCATGTACCGGGCCGTCGCTCTCTGGGCCCTTCGCCAATCCATCCCAACCGATGACGCTCACCGTCTCGAAGCCCTTGCCAACCACGCAAAAATCGAATTCCTCCCCGGCGAACACCGCCTCATCCTGAACGGCGAAGACGTCAGCACCGAGATCCGCACTCCAGAAGTCGCCTCTGCGGCCAGCGAAGTCGCCGCCATCGCCGGCGTCCGC
>CAZZGS010000770.1:2014-2830 GCA_964653845.1 uncultured Bryobacter sp. | reverse complement strand
GGCGCGCGGTCGCGCTGGGGCTGGTAAAGGCGCCACGGCTGAGTCTGTCGGGTGAATTCATTTGCATGACCGGTGGACATGGCTGGAATGTCGGCCGGGAGGCAGATGGGCCCGATGGGGTGAGGCGTGCTGCGCGCGATCAGCTTAAGGCAGGTGCGGACAACATCAAGATGATCGCAACTGGCGGCATCCTCACGCCGGGAACCGAGATCGGGGTAGCCCAACTCACGGTGGAGGAGATGCGTGCCGGCGTCGATGAAGCAAAAAAGGCCGGAAAAATTTCTGCGGCTCATGCGCACGGAGCGCAAGGCGTGAAAAATGCGGTGATCGCGGGCGTGGATTCTGTCGAGCACGCTTACCTCATGGACGAGGAAGCTGCGGAGATGATGATCAAGTCAGGCACCTATCTAGTTGCCACCTCCACAGCGGTCCGAAACGTGGTGAAGTTCGGTGTCGCCTCCGGCATACGCGCAGACACCGTGCGAAAGGCACAACAAGGTTTGGAAAGCCATGTGAAAACGTTCCAGCGGGCTTGGAAGATGGGTGTGAAGCAGGCGATGGGTACCGATTCGGGCGTGCCGATGACGCATCATGGTAACAACCTCGATGAACTGGTTTATCTGGTGGAAATGGGTCTGTCGCCGATGGACGCGATCAACGTCGCTACGCTGAACAGCGCGAAGTTGCTCAAGCTGGACCATCTGATCGGCAGCATCGAGGAGGGAAAGCTGGCCGACATCGTAATCATCGACGGCGATCCACTCGCGGACATCCGGGTGCTCAGAGACAAGTCGAAACTCAGGTGGGTAATTCTGG
>CAZZGS010000770.1:0-2004 GCA_964653845.1 uncultured Bryobacter sp. | reverse complement strand
AGCAGTTCGGGTATAGGTCGGGAGAGGGAACATGGAACAGGGGAAGAAAATCTGGATCGACGGGGAATTGCTTGACTGGAAGGATGCAAACATCCATTTTGTCAGCAACAGTTTTCATTACGGATTTTCCGTCTTCGAAGGAATTCGTGCCTACAAGACCGACAAGGGTTCTGCGGTATTCCGTCTTAATGCGCACATTAAGCGCCTGTTTGATTCCGCCAAGATCATCGGTCTTGACATTCCATTTACGCAGCAGCAATTGATAGATGCCTGCTGCGAAACCATCGTCGCCAACGATTATGAGCAGTGCTACATACGTCCGGTCGCCTACATCGGCGAGGGGGGCATGGGCCTCGACTATCGTGATTGCAAGGTCAATGTCGGTATTGCTGTGTGGTTCTGGGGTGAATACCTTGGCGCGGGAAAGCTCGAAAAGGGGACCCGTATCAAGACTTCCTCCTTTACCCGTCACCATATCAATGCCAATATGACGAAGGCAAAGGCAGGGGGCAACTACATGCTGTTCCAGATGACTCGCACCGAGGCGCTTCGCCAGGGATATGACGAGGCGCTACTGCTGGATCCGCAGGGCCATGTTGCAGAAGGATCGGTGGAAAACGTATTCATCGTGCGCAACGGCGAGTTGATCACACCTCCGCTCACCTACATTCTGGAAGGCATCACTCGTGATTCGGTCATCCATCTTGCAAGAGGCGCCGGGCTGACGGTACGCGAGGAGTTTTTCTCCCGTGACACCGTGTATATCTCGGACGAAGTATTTTTCGTTGGAACCGGCGCAGAAGTTACGCCGGTCGTAGAACTGGACGATCGTCCGATTGCCGACGGCCGGCCCGGCCCAGTGACCAAGGCTATGCAAAAGCTGTATTTCGACACTGTTTATGGACGCAATCCGCAATTCAGTCGCTGGCTTACGCCAGCAAACACAAGGAGCTCGTGATGAAACATGCAAACAAGTTTCTAAAGACAGCGCTGTGTCTCGGACTGCTCGCCTGCTCCGGGCTGGCGCTTGGGCAGGAAGTCCTGTTGCGCGCGATCACCTATGCCCCGCCGAACAAAGTGGAAGACAGTACGGTGATGTTCAAGATGTGGATCGAAAAGGTCAATGCCGCAGGCAAGGGCAGGGTCCGAATCGATCACATCGGTGGGCCCGAGGTATTTCCGGTGGCAGACCAGGTCAATGCAGTCAGCAAGGGGCTTGTAGACATTGTCATGACGTTCACGGTCCATACTGCGCTGGTACCCGAAATCGATACGACCGGTCTGTCGGATATCACTCCGGCCGAGGAACGCAAGGTGGGCTATATCGATCTTCTGGACAAGGCGCACGAGAAGATCAACATAAAAGTGATCGGCCGCACGGCGACGAACTCGGGGTTCTACATTTTCTCCAAGGATCCGATTCGCAAGCTCGAGGACTTCAAGGGGCTCAAGATTCGTTCACACTCGGGATACGCCCCTCTGTTCAAGATGGTTGGTGCCGTACCGGTTGGAATGAACATCTCCGAGATCTATTCGGGTTTAGAGCACGGCGTCGTCAGGGCAGCGCCCTATCCGCTCTATGTATTCGAGATGGGGCTGCACGACGTCACAAAGTATGTGCTCGCGGATGCCTTCTGGGGTTCGCACACGACGCTGACTTTCATGAACCGAAAGAAGTTCGACGGGTTGCCCCCGGCGGTGCAGAAGCTGCTCATAGACAAGCAAATTGAAATCGAGCAGGAGATGCCGAAGATCGTAGCGGACCTCAAGGAGAAGGAGCGCGCGCGGCTCGAAAAGGCAGGCTTGATTTTTGTAAATCTTTCGCCGGAAGAAGCCAAGCGTTGGCGTGCGATGGCGAATTCATCTCGATTCGAGGCGCTTCAGCCCCGCATAAGCCCTGAGAATTTTTCAAAAATACAGGCGATGATCGTCAAACGCTGATTCAGCAAGGTCGGGCGGAAAGTTCATTTCAAGTGTATGAAAAGCGAGCCAAACTTCGCCTGG
>CAZZGS010000769.1:0-2839 GCA_964653845.1 uncultured Bryobacter sp. | reverse complement strand
TTCGCGCCAGGAGATTGCTTCGTATTTTGCAATCACAAGTTGGGCGATACGGTCTCCGGGTTGGATGACGAAGGGGGCTTGGCCGAGGTTTAAGAGGATGACTTTAACCTCGCCGCGGAAGGCGGGGTCGATCGTGCCGGGGGAGTTGGGGATCGTGATCGAGTGCTTGAAGGCGAGGCCTGAGCGAGGGCGGATTTGGGCTTCGTAGCCGGGGGGGAGTTCGATCGAAAGGCCGGTTGCTACGGCGTAGGTCTGGTGGGGGTGGATCGTGACTTCTTCGACACTGCGGAGGTCCATGCCAGCGTCTTCTTCGGGGCCGTGGGCGTAGACGGGGAGTTTCGCGAGGGCGTTAATTCTTTTAATCTTGATGGTCATGGGACAATACTGAGGTTAACGCGATGTCACGTGTCATAGCTATGTCCCCGATGCCTGCCGAGAAAAGCGCTTATGCTTTGGCCCGGTACAGCCGCAGTGCCGATTCGATTCTTGAGTCTCTCGAATGGGTGAAAACCCATAACTCGGCGAAGTTTCTGGAGAGCTTTTACTTTCAGTATGGCCATGCTTCTATTGCCGATTTGGGGCATCTGGGGCTTTGCTGGGAGGGGATCTCCGAGCTTGCTGCGACCGAAGTGGAAGACGAGCAGCTTTGGGATGGACAGGCCAAGAGCACTCGGTATCAGGATTTCTCGAAGCTTGGCTTTGTGACTCCTCCTGAGTTTTCTGCGGACGAGGCAGGGCGGTTTGAGGCGGCTGGGCGGGCGCTGCTTGAGGCTTACGGGAAGCTGCATGCGTTGAAGTTTGAGGAATTGACTTCGAGTTTGCTGCGGCCAGCGGAGATGAAGCCGGATGCCTATGAGCGGAATTTGAAGGCCCGGGCTTTTGATATTGCACGGTTTGTTTTGTTCTTTGGGATTCCTACGAATGTGGGGCAGGTGACTAGCATTCGGACGCTGGAGAAGCAGATTCGGCGACTGAAGGCGAGTGAGTTTGCCGAGATTCGTGAGGTGGCGGGGGAGGCCGCAGCGGCTGTCGCTGTCGCGCCGACTTGCCTGTGGCATGAGAGCGTTGGGGAGCCGGTGGCGCCGACGCTGGCTAAGTATGTGGACCCGGACAAGCATAGTGCTGAGGCGCATAGGGATTTGGCGGCGTGGGCGGCGGCGAATCTGCCGGCTTATGAGATGGTGCCGCAGCGGGAGCAGACGGTGGATCTGGTGCGGCCGGCTTCGGCTGTGGTCGATATTGTGGCTTCGCTTTTGTATCCGGTGTCGACGCGGCCTTATCGCGATTTGTATGAGTGGGCGCTGGGGGCTAGCGAGGCGGTGCGGAATGAAGTGATTGATGTGGCATTGCGGTCGCGTTCTCGCTTTGATGATTTGCTTAAGGAGTTTCGCGGTGGGCAGTATGTTTTTGACATCGTTATGGATATCGGGGCTTACCGGGACTTGCACCGGCACCGGCGCTGTGTGCAGTTGCGGCAGGCTTATACGTTTGGGTTGGGTTATGGGGTGCCAACAGCGTTTACCGAGGGGCCGATTCGAGAGACTTATGTGGCGGCGATGGAAGAAGTGATGGGGGTGTATGCTGGGCTGCCGCAGCCGGCGGCGCAGTATTTACTGCCGTTTGGGGCTCATGGACGGTTTTTATTCAAGATGGACTTTGCCGAAATTGAGTACATCTCGAAGCTGCGGAGTGGGGTGAAGGGGCACTTCAGCTATCGCGAGATTGCGTGGATGATGAAGCTGGAGTTGGCCAAGGTGGAGCCGGAACTGGCACGGCTGATTGCGGCGACGCCGCCTTGGGAAGAGGATCCGCTTACGCGCTAGTTGTGATAGTGAGGCTCGAGCCGGGAGCTGCTCTTCAGAAGCCTCTAGTAACATGAAATCATGCGACTGCTGATTGCACTCGAGCGGGACGAGACGGGCATAATTGTGGCGGAATGTCCTTCGCTGCCTGGATGTATTTCCTAAGGCGAAACCGAGATCGCAGCAATCGAGAATGTTCGAGAGGCGATTCAGGGATGCTTGGTGGCCCGCAAAGCTAATAACTTGCCCTTTGCCATAGATGTCCGCGAAGTCGAAGTGGAAGTCGCCTAATGTCTTTGCCAGTGATCCCTCGCGAACGGGCGGTGCGAGCGTTTCTCAAAGCGGGCTGGACGAGAGACCGGCAGGTTGGCAGTCTCGTGATCCTCATTAAGCCCGGCCATGCTGCGGTCTTATCCTTACCCCTTCATCGAGAAGTTGCGCCAGGTACTTTGCGGGCACCGATTCGTGTGTCGGGGATGTCGATCCAGCAGTTTCAGGACATGCTCTAGCCGCTTGGCCGCATGTTTCAAATGCCTAAACCGGCATATTGTATATCTGGAGGAGATTCCGGTCAGCCAATATCGATGCGAATCAGGCGCTGATGGCGAGGCCTTTGTCGAAGGTGCGGAGGGTGCGCATCTTGGCACCGAGAGTGGTGCGTTTGAGGCGAAGTAACTCTGCGGCGGCGCTTTTGTTGCCGTTGGTGCGGTGGAGGGCTTGTTCGATCATGTTGCGCTCGATGCCGGCGATGATGTCTTCGAAGTCGAGGCCAGAGTCAGGCAGTATCATCGTGCTGAGTTCTGTTGCTTGAACTGAGGGCTTTTTGAAGTTAACCGGGAGAAGGAAGTCTCCGGGGAGTAATTCGTCGCGACGGCCGCTGAGGGCTATGGCTCGCTCGATGGTATTTTCGAGCTCGCGGATGTTTCCTGGCCAGTGGTGTTGTTCAAGACGGATGACGGCGGCGCGGGTGAGGCGCTTTGCTGGTAGGTCTTCGATCTTGCAGATCTTTTCTACAAAGTGTTGGGCCAGGACAGGGA
>CAZZGS010000768.1:0-2845 GCA_964653845.1 uncultured Bryobacter sp. | reverse complement strand
CGCGATCTTGCTGTGTTGGTGGATTATCATTTGTCGAGCCCGTTGATGACAGAAGAGCAGGTGCATGAGGGGTGCATGCGGGGGCAGGCTTATGAGGTGCGGAGTGTGGTGGTGAGGCCATGCGATCTTGATCTGGCCAAGGAGTGGGTGGAGCAACCGGTGCGCTTGGCACGCCGGACGAGTGCGGCCCCGGGGGATGCTACGACATCGGTGAAGCAGTTTGAAGTGCGGGACATGTTGCGGCGTGGGGCCGTCGATGTAGAAGCGAAAGTGTGTCTGCCCAAGTTGATGAGCCGACAGTTTCAGTATGTCGAGATTGAGTTGATGCAGTTGCTCAAGACGTGTGAAGAAGGCGGGGCGACGCTTACGGCAAGTGTGGATGCAAGTGTGCTTGATGAGGAGAGATTGCTGATTCTCTGCAAGATGGCCAAGCGGAGTGGGGTCACAATGTTGAGCGCGAGCGAGTATCGTGCGGAGCAGGTTGAAAAGATCATCGCCAAGTGTGCCCCTTATGTAACTTTGAAACTGATGGTGGATGGCAAGACTCTAGATGAGGTGCTGTCACTGAAGGAGATGGGAGTAGCGCGATTTGGAGTTCGGCATCCCGGGCCATTGCTTGATGCATGGAAACGACACCTTGAAGCATTGAAGGAGGCCGGGAAGCCCTCCGATGCGGTGTTAAGCTAGGGGACGTTTCCTAACCTATGTCTACGCGCGCGGCATTGCCCAAAGTTTGCATCGCTTTGGGTTTACCTACAGTCGAGAAACTGCTTGAGCAGGCAGATAAAGAAGTGGCAGCAGGGGAGTGCTTTCTTGAGTTTCGGCTCGACTATCTGAACCGGCCTGAGGCCGGGCTAAAGGCAGTTGCAGCCTTTCTTGAGAAGCACCCGGATGTTTCGCTGCTGGTAACTTGCCGCCGGCATCAGAACCATGGCAAGTACAACGGCGTGATCGACGATCAGATGAAGATCCTCAATGCAGCGATTGATGCCGGGGCCCATGCCATCGATGTTGAGATCGAAACAGCCGAGAAGACGATCGAGCGGCTTGAACACATGCGGGCGAAGGCTCACCTGATTGTGAGCTGGCATAACTACGAAGGCACGCCGCCGCTGGAGCCTGTGTTGCGCCGGATGATGAAGGTGCCGGCAGACGCATACAAGCTTGTGACGACGGCAAAGAAGCCGAGTGATGCATCGAAGGTGTTGGGGCTGCAGAAGGCGCACCCCAAGGTGCCGATGATTCTGCTCGCCATGGGTGAGGTTGGCTTCCCTACTCGTGTGCTTTGTAATGCGCAGGGTAGTGTTTATACCTATGCGGCACCGAACTCCGTAGAGGGTACGGCACCTGGGCAAGTGAGTGCGCGGGTCTTGCGGCAGCTCTACCGGATCGATAAATTGACGAAGGGCGCGAAGGTGTATGGCGTGGTGGCAGACCCGGTGCGGCATTCGCTCTCGCCCAATGTGCATAACCGTGCGTTTCAGGCCAAGCGCATCGATGCGGTGTATCTGCCGTTTCTAGTACAGCCAACGCAGCTGAAGGATTTTCTTGGAATGTGCGAGGTGCTGCCGGTGCAGGGCTTTAGCGTTACGATTCCTCATAAGCAGCGGATCTTGAAGTATCTCGACGTAGTGGACCCGCTGGCGCGCCGCATCGGTGCAGTAAATACCGTTTGGAAAAAGGCTGGTAAGTGGCGCGGAACTAATACCGATGCCGGCGCGGTAACCAAGCCGCTGGGGAAGCGGATCAAGTTGAACCGCAGCACGGTGTTGCTGGTTGGCAATGGTGGCGCGGCCCGCGGGGCGGCGTTCGCCCTGGCTGATGCGGGTGCAAAGGTTGTCATTACCGGGCGCAATTCGGATCGGGTACGAGCATTTGCGAAGTTGTGCGGGGCTGAAGCAGTGGCGAAGGAGCAGTTGAACGGGCGCAAGTTTGATGCGCTGGTTCATGCCACGCCTATTGGGATGTGGCCGCATACGAAGGAATGTTTCTTTGATGGTGCGCTGCCGGCGGATGTAGTTTTCGATATGGTTTACAACCCGCTTGAGACAGAATTGTTGAAGCGGGCGAAGGCGCAAGGGTGCGGAGTGATTCAAGGCCTTGAGATGTTTCTGGCACAGGCGGCTCAGCAATTTGAGATTTGGACTGGTGAGACTGCACCGGCGAGTGTGATGGAGAAGGCGGCACTGGAGGCGTTACTGAAATGAAGCGTCGAGAGATGTTGATTGCGGCGATCGCTGTGGCTCCGCTGAAGGTAGAAGCGCAGGAAGAAGATCTGGTGGCTTTGGCGCGCACGTCGATGAAGACGAATCGCGAGGCGATAGACAAGGTGAAGTTGCCTATGGCGACCGAGCCGGCATTTATTTTTAAGGCTTAAGAAATATGGCGATTGCGAATGATGACGTTTTCTTTGCTTCTGCCGCCGAGCTGAATGCGGGCTGGCGGAAGGGTGATTATTCGTGCGAGGAATTGACGAAGGCCTTTGTCGATCGACTCGAAAGGTTGGGGGCATCTCACAATGCTCTTGCCTTGAGCTTGCGTGGTGAGGCGTTAAAGAAGGCCAAGGATGTCGATGGGGAGCGTAAGCGGGAACGCTTTCGTGGCCGCTTGCAGGGTGTGCCTTTTGGAGCAAAGGATTTGCTGGCGTGGCCGAAGCATCCGACAACCTGGGGCGCGAAGCCCTATGCCGATCAGGTGTTTGAGCAGCCAGCGACGGTGCTCAAGAAGCTGGATGCAAATGGCGCGGTGTTGGTGGGCAAGCTGGCAATGATTCAGCTTGCGGGTGGTGGCGGCTACCGGTATCCAAAGGCGTCGTTGACCGGGCCTTGTTTGAACCCCTGGGATA
>CAZZGS010000767.1:0-2846 GCA_964653845.1 uncultured Bryobacter sp. | reverse complement strand
GAATGGGACACCGCTGCAATATGTGAAGCCGCCTTTTGTCGTGCCGCTGGGACAGTTGGCGAGCTGGAAGTATCCCGTGATCCGGATCCTTGGTTATTGGGCGCGGAGGAAGTTTACCGGCTTGGAGCTGGGGCAGGACTGGAAAAGTGGAACAAGCCGGTATCCGGTGAGGCGGCTGGAGTGCGTGCATCCGGAGGGTTTGCGTTTTGGACGGCAGACTGGAGCGCTGGCATTTGAAGTGAAATCGGTATTCGACAAATCGGATCAGCGATGTCATGTGGTGCGGACGATGAATATTCTGAATCGTGCTTACTTTGAGGAGGCGCGGTTGAAGGAAGGTATCGAGGCAGCGCGGGCGACTCTGGTAGAAGGTGGACTGTGGGTAGTGGGCCGGACGATGGAGGACGACTTCAGCAACCATGTGAGTATTCTCGAAAAGCAGGGGCAAGGCTGGAAGGTATTGCAGCGTATGGGTAAAGGTTCGGAAGTGGAAGGGTTGGCGCTAGGCGAGGCAGGTGGATGAGGCCGGTATCGTTTTATCTGATCTCGGATTCGTATCCGCCAGTTCTGGGTGGCAGTGAGGTAGAGGCGCAGCGGATCAGTGTCGGGATGATTGCGCGGGGGCACCAGGTAAAGGTGTTGTGTGCTGGAGGGCCGCCGATGCCGGAGCTGCGGCACTGGGTGGACCCTGAAGGTGTGCCAGTAGAGATACTGACCCGGAACAGCCGGGGGCGCTGGAAGGATGTTGTGTTTGCGGTCGAGGTGGCCTGGAGGCTTTGGCGTGACCGGAACCGCTATGAGCTGGTGTACTTTTTGATGCAGGGGCTACATCTGGCAACTGGGTTGTGGGTGGCGCGGCTGTTGGGCAAGCCGATTGTAATGAAGTTTGGGGGTAGCGGGGTGATTCCGCTGATGCGGGCTAGCCGGGTAGGAAAGTGGGAACTGGATTGGATGAAGCAATGGGCGTCGCGGCTGATGGTGCTCAATGAGGGGATGGTACGTGAGGCGGTGGAGGACGGGTTCAGGCGGGAACAGTTGTATTGGATGCCGAACCCGACGGATGTGACGGTGTTCGCTCCGGCCGAGGCCGGAGAGTTGTCACGGTTGCGGGCAGAGCGAGAGTTAGATGGTGGAGTGCCGGTATTTTTGTATGTGGGCAGGCTGGCAGCCGAGAAGGGGTTGAAGTGGCTGGTGGAAGGGTTTGCGCGAGCCTGGAAGGCGGAACCGCGGGCGGTGTTGGTATTGCTGGGGGATGGCCCGCTGCGCGGTGAGTTGCAGGAACTGGCGCGGAGTTTGGGCATGGGACCTGAAACAGTTCGGATGCCGGGCCGGGTGCGGCCGGTGGAGGTGGCGTTGTGGTTGAAGGTGGCTGATGTATTTGCGCTGACTTCGCCGAGTGAGGGCTTTAGTTGTGCACTCGCCGAGGCGATGTCCTGCGGGCTGGCCAGTGTGGTGAGCGACATTGAAGCCAACTCGCAGCTGGTGCAGGATGGCGTGGAGGGCCGGTTGGTGCCGGTAGGAGATGTGGGGCGAATTGGGGAGGCGTTTAGTGAGCTGATGAGGAGTGGTGAGTTACGGCGGGAAATGGGTCAAGCGGCGCGCCGCCGTATTGTGGAGAATTATTCGCTTGATAAGGTAGTGGCGCGATATGAAGATCTGTTTTCGGAAATTTTGAAGGCTGGCCAGTAGAGGCGAAAGGTAGAACAGATGAGTTATTCACTGAAACACAAGTTGATCAGCTGGGTGAGCAAGAACCTTTTTGACGGGTTCACCTACACAGTACGAAACGGCTTTAACCGCGGGTTGAAACGGCGTGGAGGATTGGGGTGGGTGCCGATCGAAAGCTGGACGCCGGAGCTGGAGTTCTGGAAGCAACTGGACCTGAAAGGTAAAGTAGCCTATGACATTGGCGCGTTTCACGGGCTGCTGACAATTTCTCTTGCCAGGCAGGCCAAAGAGGTGGTGTCGTGGGAGCCGAACGGAACGAACCGGAAACGGCTGCTCGAGAACGTGGCGCTGAATGGGTTCAGGAATGTGACAGTCAGGCCGTACGGGCTAAGCTCGGCGCCCAGCATGGCGAAGATGAGGTTTGACCCGCTTGAGCCAGGTACCGCCAGCATCGACACATCAATGGCATGGGGTGAGAACGAGGAGATGATCGAGTTGAGGACGCTCGATGCCGAGCAGGGGCTGAGCGCGCCGGACTTCATCAAGGTGGATGTGGAGGGTTTTGAGTTGCAGGTGTTGCAGGGGGCGCGGCAGACCCTGGCGAGGTTTCCGGATCTGTTTCTCGAGATGCATGGAGCCAATGCCGAGGACAAGAAGCGGCGTGTAAAAGCCATTGTGGATTTTCTGTGGGAGGCGGGCTATAGAGACATACAGCACATCGAGACGAAGCAGCGGATCGAGCCGGGCAATGCAACCATGGCGGCGCAAGGGCATCTGTATGTGAGGCGTGGCTAGCCGAGCAGTTGTTTGATGCGGGAGAACGTCAGGCCTTCGAGCTCAAGCAGGAGGTCGAGCGGGCGATGGTATTCGGAAATGCCGATGCGAGGGATGTCGAAAAGGTCGGTGCTTGCCTGGACATAGCCGCCATGGGCGGAGAATACAGCCCGGTATTGGGCTTGTCGGGCCAGGTCGAGAAACTCAGAGCGGATATTGTCGGGTCGGCCATAGGGGAACGAGAAGAGTTCGACGGGTTCGCCGATGAGATTTTCCAGGTGTCGTTTGCAGGTCTCGAGTTCGAGGCTGGCTTCGGCTGGGGTGGCCAAGGCTCCCATGTCTACATGGTTGACCGTGTGGGCTCCGGCGGAAACTCCGTAGCTGGGCAAGGACTGGACTTGGCT
>CAZZGS010000766.1:0-2847 GCA_964653845.1 uncultured Bryobacter sp. | reverse complement strand
CTTCTACTCTCTCGTCGGAACCCGTAGCCAGAACCATGGCCCCTCCGCGTCGCATTTCCTCTACGTAAGCCTGCGCCTCCGCTGTGGTCGTGCCAACTCTGGCAAGTTCACGCATCAAGGCGACTTCAAAATCGAGACGCGGGAAACTCATCACGCCGGTGACCTCAAAAGTCGCTGGCTCCTCGATAGTGCGAATCTCTTTCCGAGGAAAGCCAAGCGCTTCGATCTGGCGCATAACGTCGTCAACGATGTCAGGCTTCTCAAATAATCCAACTGCGGTCTTCGGCATATTGCAACCTCTTTAAAAAAGTTCAAGCTACGTCAATTCTTCGGTCCTACAGGATAGGTAGAACCCAAATGCATCCCTATTTCGCGGACACTTTATTAATCAAGACAACCAGCAGGAAAACCACCAGTACGCCTACCACCGTCCAAACCCACATTCCTCCGCCCATCCAGCCGCTTCCGCCCATCCATCCGTTCCCGTGCATGATTCAATACCTTTCTACTCCCAGCTGAATATCAGTTGTAGCGGTGTTCTCTCTCTCGCGCATAACCCTCATGCATTTCATCATTGAATCTTCTTGAAGTCTTCTTTCACTTGATAGTGTTAATTTCTTATTGTCAGTTTCTACATTGAGTGTTACTAGCAGTCCAATGCCCAACCATGAGGCAAGGCGAGATTTTGGGTCTAGAAGCTCTTGTCGACACCGGGCAGAACGACTATGCAAGGTCACTCGACCGAATATCGTCAATTCACCCGAGCAGGATGCCTCGCAGGAGGTTGCCTGTGTCTCAAATCGTCCGGATCCGTGACCTCCGCTCTTATCCACATGCTGTGGAGGTTTGGATGCAAGTCGGCACTAATGCGGTACTCGGGATACATTGGCTTGGCGGTGGTGATCAGCACTTGGGCGAAGTCGGCATAGGTTTGCCAGTCAGGCCTCAAGTTGGCATCGGCGAGCTTCGCATTCGAGACAGGCCTCGATTTTTCGTATACTCTCCCGGTTAGCCAACTGAGCTAACGCCATCTCCAGATACTGATTCCAGCAAAAAAGCCTTAGGGGATCACTTCAGCCCAGTGGCGAGCAACCCGCTTCTGAGATTCTTTACCTGGAGCTTGCCCAAGTAAATGGGATGAAATGATTCGACCGGCGTTCGTCCCCCCTGTTGTTCCCGTCGCTCGATCGATCTTTCAGCCGTCGTTTTTTTTAGTCAAGCCTTATCAGGTATGAGGTTCACTCCATATTAGAATGAACCCCATACGCAGGCCGGCTCCAGGATTGGGGAAGCGTAAGAATACGATTCGAAGGAAAATAAAGGCCGGCCGAATTGGAGCTCAGCTTGATTCGATAGTGAAAATGGTTGTGTTACGCCTTTGCCATCTTGCGACATTCATCAGCACACTTATGACAGGCTTCGGCGCATCGCTGGCAATGCTCCGGCTTGTGTTTGGCGCACTCATCACCACAAGCCTTACAAATCTCAGCACACAGTGCGCAGAGTTTTTCTGCATATGCCGAGCCGCGTGCCATGAACTGAATCGCCAAGCTGCAGATATCGGCGCAGTCCCGGTCAAGCTCAATGCACCGTGCCATCATTTTGACGTCTTGTTCTTGCAAACAAGATGACACGCATTCTTCACAGGCGATCAGGCACTCATTGCAGGCTTTGATACAGCTATCGTATGGCTTAAGGGTCATTATTGTTACCAACTTTTTTCTTGATTTGTCTATGCAGACCACTTTTTATTTACACGTTCATGGCCAAACGAAATCTTCGTAGCAATTTCTTTAGGCGCGGTTTTTTAATTGCCGTTGTAGATTGACGTATGGGGCGAAATGCTATCAGGCGTGGTCAATTCTAAAGCTGTTGAACTTTGTTGTGCATCTGGTGAAAGGCAATGCGCAGACTGATTTGAGCGCGGGCGTCCCTAGATGGGCGGGCGAAACACGAGGGAGGCCGCTCGCGTCTGCAAGCGGTTTGCCACGCCGTCCAGCCACCAAGTGCGAAAGCTTTACCCCAACGGCACCGGAACAAATATTGTCTGCCCTCCGCGATTGATCAGCAGCAGAGCAGGCCGATCAAGCGACTTCGGTAAAGCTCCTTGCAGATCGCTCACTGACCGAACCGGCTGCCGGTTCACTTCCTGAATGACGTCGCCTTCGCGCACGCCCGCCTTAGCGGCAGGACCACGCGCATCCACCGACTTCACCACCACGCCCACCGTCCCCCGCGGCAAGCCGAGTTGCTGGGCGAGATCGGGAGTAAGCGCCTCAACCGAGAGCCCCAATTTGCCAAGGGCCTGCGATTCCCCTTTGTCTTGGCCGCCGGCCCACTCCGCCTGCACCGTTTGCGGAGTCAGCGTGCCCAGTTGCACTTTAAGTTGCTGCTCCTTGCCGTTGCGGATTATGGTGAGCGTCACATCGCTTCCCGGTTGGTTGGCCGCTACCTGGTTGCGCAGCAGGTTCGGATCGTTCATATCCTTGCCGTTGAGTTGCAGGATGACGTCACCCGTCTTGAAGCCGGCCTTCTCCGCTGGTCCGCCCGGAGCTATCCCATTGACAAGCACTCCACGCGTCTCCTTCAACCCTAGACTAGCCGCCAGATCGCCGGTAATAGGCTGGATCCCTACACCCAACATGCCGCGCTGCACCTTGCCTTTGCTCAGCAGTTGGTCCATCACCGATTTGGCCATATTGGAAGGGATTGCAAAGCCGATCCCGATGTTCCCACCGTTTGACGAGAGAATCTGCGAGTTGATCCCGATCAGTTCACCTCGCGTATTTATCAGCGCGCCACCCGAGTTGCCTTGGTTGATCGGCGCGTCCGTTTGTAGGAAATCCT
>CAZZGS010000765.1:0-2848 GCA_964653845.1 uncultured Bryobacter sp. | reverse complement strand
CTCGGGAACTGCGGTGTCGCTGGCGTTACGGAAGTTCAACGGGTTGCCTTGCGATTCGGTGTAGCGCCATTGAACGCCATCTGGCACGATAACGCTGAGTATCCTTGCCGTGTTGAATGCGTCCACGGTGGCGCTCGAGGTGGTGCTGGAAATCACATTGGCCTGAACAAACAAGGACAGGGCCTGATTGAGGCCAAAAGTATAGTTTAATCCCGCGTTAATGATCCCGGAGTGTGCGCCGCCGCACTGACCTGTCATTGATGGAAGTACGAGTGGCCGGTCGAAGCAGCCCTCGTCAGCGAAGGGGTTCCCGCTCGTACTGGCGGTGTAGGGAGACGGGAATAAACCATTTAAAGCAAGGCCGAAACTCGCGCCGCCAAGGCCTGCGGTTTGCAGCGAAAATTCATATCCGATACTCACCAATAATTGAATGGGTGTTCCAGTGGGTCCGCCCAGTAAGTCGAAATTTATTCCCCATTCCGCAGTAGCCTGGACACTCTGCGTAACGGAGCTGGTCGAAGCAAACACTTTATTTTGACCATAAAACGATTGCGCTTGGACGGTATAACCGGCTCCAGTCTGGCTGACGAGACTCGAGTCGAAAGCGTTTTGGCTGGCGGATTGGCCCGGCGAGTTGAGTAACGGGTAACTGATTCTCGACCATAAAAAGTCCGCCTGCGCCAAGGGCGCTCCTAACACTGTCAGTAACCCGCAAGTGAGCATAAAGCGAACGCTGGGATGGAATGTCGCCGCGCCGAACGCGGCAGATCTAATTTTTGAATACATGAAAACCTCCGATGGATTGAAGGTGTTGCGAGAGCACAAGCCTGCTAGCCTTCGAACGGTTAGCGTAAAGCGGAGGAAAAATGCCTCACCCGTCAGGGGAAGTTCCTGCAATTGTTCCTTGGAGGCGTCTGAATAGCCATGCGCGGGCGATCTGCAAATCGCGATCCACGGTTGCTTTGGAACGCTGCAGAATTTCGCCCGCCTCCTCGGCGGTGCACCCAAGGAAATAACGCAGTTCGACAGCGCGGACTTTGCCTGCATCAATCAGTTCCAATTCATCCAGCGCCCGGTCCAGATCGAGAATTTCCTCCCCGCCAAGGGATACCCAGGCCATTTTTTCATTTAAGGGAACGCGCTCGGCCGGACCGCCTCGCTTTTGCGCCACGCGAGCGCGGGCATGGTCGGTTAAAATCATGCGCATGACCTTTGCGGCGAAGGAAAAGAAATGCTCCCGATCCTCCCAGGCAAGGCGGCGTTGCCGCAGCAGACGAACATAGGCCTCGTGCACAAGTTCGGTCGCTTGCAGGCTGTTTTCGCCGGATTCGCCACGGTTCAGGCTACCCGCCATGGCGCGCAGCCGGGGGTAAATGATCGGCATAAGCCGATTGAAAGCCTCCCTGTCACCCGCTTTCCACTGAAGCAGGAGCGCCGTGATTTCTCCATTTACCTGCAATCCACAAGCTTACTATTCTTGGGATCTGCACGCTTCGGCCTTACTCAGCAAGGCCCGGCTCAGTACTGGATTCCGAGGGAACCAGAGAGCAGCTAAGGGCAGTAGCAGCTGCCTTAGCTTTGCCGGTAGATGTCGACCAGGAAAATCAGAGCTACGCCCTGGCCAAGGTTGCGGATCGAATGTGGGAGGTCGGCTCGGTAGCTAACCGAATCCCTTTCGTTGAGGTCTTCTGAGTCAACGCCCGAGGTGACTCTTACTTTTCCCTTTTCTACAGTCAGGAACTCGCGGGTGCCAGAGAAGTGGGCGGCGCTTTTGAGGTCGCCTCCCGGTTGGAGAGTGACTTCGTAAAACTCTACATCCTTTTCGAGGAAGAGCGGGGACAGAGTGCGAATGCGGATCTTGTCGTCGGAACGGAAGTGGTAAGTGCGGTCTTCTTTGCGGATGACGTGGAGATTGGAGGAGACGGCCGGGGATTCGAGGAATTCACCGATCGACATGCCGAAGGCTCTGGCGATCGACATCGTTACTGCCAGAGTTGGGTTGACGTTTGATCGCTCGATCTCGCTGAGCATCGAACGGCTGACTCCACAGGCACTCGATAACGCATCGAGTGACCACTTGCGCTGGGCTCGCAGGGTGCTGAGGCGAGCAGCTAGAAATGCGGCTGGATCCTGGACAATCGGAGCTTCGATTTTTTCCTTGCGCTTTGGCATTCATCCAGTATAGTGGAATTACGTCCTGTACATTGGAGATTCAAGTTGAAAGCGCTAGTCAAAGCCGAACGGCAACCGGGGTTGTGGCTCCAAGATGTTCCTGAGCCGGAGATCGGCATCAACGATGTGTCGATTGAAGTGATGCGGACAGGGATCTGCGGCACTGACTTACATATCTATAAGTGGGATGAGTGGGCACAGAAGACCATTCCGGTGCCGATGGTGGTGGGGCATGAGTTTGTAGGCCGGATTGTGAAGACGGGCTCGAACGTCAACGACTTTCATGCAGGGGAGATAGTGTCTGGCGAGGGACATGTGGTTTGCGGGCGTTGTCGCAATTGCATGGCCGGGCGGCGGCACCTTTGTGCGCATACTCAGGGCGTTGGAGTGAACCGGTCTGGGGCCTTTGCCGAGTTTATTTCGCTGCCGATGAGCAATATCTGGCGGCATTCACCGACTGTCGATCTCGATACGGCGGCGATCTTCGACCCGTTCGGGAATGCGGTGCATACGGCGCTATCGTTTCCTGTATTGGGCGAGGATGTGTTGATTACCGGGGCCGGGCCGATTGGGATTATGGCGGCGGCGGTGGTGCGTCATGCGGGTGCGCGGCATGTGGTGATTACAGATCTGAATGAGAGCAGGCTCGAGTTGGCGCGGCAAGTTGGAGTAACGC
>CAZZGS010000764.1:0-2851 GCA_964653845.1 uncultured Bryobacter sp. | reverse complement strand
GAAGGCTTCCAGCGCAGCGAGTTCCTGCTATCTCATGGCTTCCTCGACGCCGTCGTCCCACGCCACGACCTGCGCAACTACCTGGCACGAAGCTTCGACTTTTTCGTAAACTAGCTGCGTATGAAGCGCCTTTTCTTTCTCTCTCTGGTAGCACTGGGCTGCTTCGCAGCCGACTACGACCTCATCATCCGCAATGCCCGTATCATTGATGGCAGCGGCAACCCCTGGTTCCGCGCGGAGATCGGCATCACTGCCGGCAAGATCGCCAGGATCGGCGTCCTCACCGGTAAGACGGCCACCCGCACAATCGACGCCGCAGGCAAGATCGTCACCCCTGGCTTCATCGACGTCCACACGCACTCCGAGTCGGGCATCGTCAAGTTCCCTCAATCGGAGAACTTCCTCCGCGACGGCGTCACTACCATCGTCACCGGAAACTGCGGCTCCTCTGAGCTTGACATCCGTGACTTCGCCGCGAAGCTCAAAGAACTCAAGACCGGCATCAACGTAGCCACCTTAGTCGGCCACAACTCGATCCGCATCGAAGTCATGGGCTCTGAAGACCGCAAGGCCACCCCGCAAGAGATCGAACGCATGAGGGTAATGGTCGACAAGGCAATGCAGGCCGGCGCTGTCGGCTTCTCGACAGGCCTCGAATACGTTCCCGGCGCTTATTCCCCCATCGAAGAGCTTGTCGAACTCGCCAAGGTCGCAGGCAAGTACGGCGGCATCTACACCTCCCACATGCGCGACGAAGGCTCGCAAGTTCTCGATGCCATGCGCGAAGCCGCTGAAGTCGGCCGCCTCGCCAATGTCCGCGTTCAGATCTCGCACCTCAAGCAGGACACCAAAGCCTACTGGGGCAATACCCGGAAGATGATCGATCTGCTCGAGGACTACCGCGCCAAAGGCGTCGAAGTCACCGTCGACCAGTACCCATATATCGCCTACTCCACCGGGCTCGGCACCACACTCCCCAACTGGGCTCTCGCTGGCGGCCACTCCAGGCTGGTCGAGCGGCTCAAGGATCCTGCCACCCGCAAGAAGATCTTCGATGAAGTGCTGGCCTCCAACACCAAACGCGGCTACAACGACTTTGAGTACACCAGCGTTGCCAGTTGCAGCTTCGAGCCCAAGTACGAAGGCAAGAACCTGCGCCAGATCTCGGCTCTGCGTGGCCGTCCAACAACCCACGAGGCCGACGTCGAGACCGTCCTTGAGCTGATGGAGAAGGGCGGCGTCAGCGTCGTCACCAAGGCAATGAGTGAAGAAGACGTCGACAACATCATGCGCTACCGCAACACTGCCGTCGCCAGCGACGGCGGCGTTCGCGAGTTTGGCACAGGCCGTCCGCACCCACGCAGCTACGGCACCAACGCCCGCGTGATCAACGAATACGTAAGGCTCAAAAAGACCCTTACCCTTGAAGACGCGATTCGCAAGATGACCTCGCTCCCGGCCCAGATCTTTGCCTTCAAAGACCGCGGGCTCGTGCGTGAAGGCTTCGCCGCTGACCTCGTTGTCTTTGACCCCGAAACAGTGCGCGATAACGCGAACTTCGAAAATCCCCACCAGTATGCGACCGGCTTTGACTACGTGGTTGTGAACGGCAAGGTCGCAGTCGAAACTGGCAAATTGACGCCAGAACGCGGCGGACAGGTAATTCTCAGGCAGTAATGATCCAATTCAGCAATGCGGGCAAGCGGTTTGGCCCGAAGGTTCTTTTTGATGATGTCAACTGGCTGATTGGTCCCAAAGACCGCATCGGCCTGGTCGGCGCCAACGGCACGGGCAAGTCGACGCTGCTCAAGATCATCGCGGATCTTGAACAGGTTGACAGCGGCGACATCTCCCGAATGCGCAGCATGCGCCTCGGCTATCTCCCGCAGGATGGCTTGAAGCTCGAAGGCCGAAGCGTCTTCGCTGAATGCGCCAGCGTCTTCGAGCACCTCCGTCAGATAGAGCGCGATATGGAAGAGACTCTCTCGTCCATGTCCGATCTCGATCACGAGAGTGCCGCCTATACGGCAGCAGCCGACAAGTTCTCTCGCCTCGACAACGAGTTCCGGGCCAAAGAAGGCTACACGATCGACATGCAGGTAGGCTCGATCCTCACCGGCCTCGGCTTCAGCAAAGACGACTGGGGCAAGCCGTGCGAGGAGTTCTCCGGCGGCTGGCAGATGCGTATCGCCCTTGCCAAGCTCCTGCTTGAAAAGCCCGAAGCGCTGCTGCTGGACGAACCAACCAACCACCTCGACCTCGAAGCTCGCAACTGGCTTGAAGACTATCTACACAACTACCCCAACGCCTTCATCCTGATCTCGCACGACCGCTACTTCCTCGACGTAACAGTCTCGAAGATCGTCGAAGTCTGGAACAAGAAGGTCACCATCTTCGCCGGCAACTTCACGCATTACCAGCGCCAGAAGGACGAGCGGCTCGAACAAATGCGAGCCGCCCAGCGCAACCAGCAAGACCGTGTTGCCCAGATCGAAGCCTTCGTCGACCGCTTCCGCGCCAAGGCCACCAAAGCCAAGCAGGCTCAATCCCGGCTCAAAGAACTTGACAAGATGGAGATGATCGAGATCCCTGAAGAGGAGCCGATCATCCACTTCAAGTTCCCTACACCCAAGGCCAGCGGCCGCATCGTTGCGGAGTTCAAAGACGTGGCCAAGAGCTACGGCTCGAAGAAGGTCTTCGACAACGCCAGCTTCAACATCGAACGCGGCGACCGTATCGCCCTGGTTGGCCACAACGGGGCAGGCAAGTCTACCCTGATCAAGCTGCTCACCGGCCTGGAAGGCCTCTCTTCAGGCGATTACAAGCTCGGCCACAACGTCGAATTCGACTA
>CAZZGS010000763.1:0-2861 GCA_964653845.1 uncultured Bryobacter sp. | reverse complement strand
CTTATTAATAGAGAGAGTCGAAAAGCAAGGAGCAGATAGGGCCCTGCTCCTTGGCACTTGCGATTGTGCCAGCCATCGGCTCACTTCCGGGTGCTCATCCGCCACTCGCTTGTGACACTACCCATTGTGGTTTGACGCGGGCGCGAACACGACGTTGCGCGAGTCTCGAAAAAAGTGATCTTATAAGTCTCAATGGCACGTCTGTAATCAATTTACCAGTCTATAATTATGCTGTGTCTGAAATAGTTATAAGATTGTTCAAAATTCTTGGGACAAATCGAAAACGTTAATCGTTTTAGTATGGTTGAGGGAGGTCGACGGGTAGCCGGTAACGCTGTAATCTTCAACTCATCGTGTGTGGCGGGTGGCCCGGAGGTCTGGGTGCCACGGCATCCGCGTCAGCACCACTCAAGCGCTGCTTTCTTTTACCGGTTCTGGCGCCACCAATGCGAAAGCGGATCTGACAGAACTCTCATTCCGAATGCGGTCAGCCTCGCGCTCTATCTCGCTGGAGGTTGCGCCAACGTCGAGCAGCAGATAATTGGCCAGGGCGACGGCGATTTCGGACTCTTCATAGGCGACCGCGGTGGCGCCAGACTCTTCAAGCATCGCGCGCTCACCCAGATAGCGGGCGCGTACGAAGACTTTGAGGTTGGGGTTGCTCGACTTTGCAGTGGCGATAACCGGAAATCGAGACGCCAGATCAGGCAGCGTAACCAGTAGATAGCTGGCCTCTTTGATGCCGGCTGCTTCCAGAATCTCCTGCCGTCCCGCATCGCCGTAGATCGCGGCGTGTCCGCTGGAGGTCAACGTTTTCACCGTATCGATGTTCATATCAATGATCGTGGGCTGGATGTCAAAGTCGCGCAGAATGCGCGTCAGCATTCTGCCCACTGGACCATAGCCGACGACGACCGCCTTCAACTTTTTTCGATGCACGGGGAGCAGGCGTCCGGACTCGGACGATTCGAGAACGGGCGCGGCGATGTCGTTGGCGCTCGCAAGACTGGCATTGACATTCCAGTTCAGCACATTCCACAATCCGGGCCGGCGCTGCAACGCGTTCTCAAAAGGACGGATGCATTTGAACAGCAGGGGGTTGGCGGTGATGGAGAGCAGCGCTGCGGCAACCAGGACGTTTACGCCTTCGTCGGGAAGCATGCGATGGTGCCGCGCAAGTTCCGCGAGGATGAACGAAAATTCGCCGATCTGCGCCAGGCCCACGGCAACAGTCAGAGCCGTTCGCACAGGGTATCCAAAGACGAGGACGATCACGAGAGCCGCAAGCGGTTTTCCCACCATGACGATCATTAACACGGCGATCACCAGGCCGGGCCGCTGGACGATGAACATCGGATCAAAAAGCATGCCGACCGAAACGAAGAAGAGCACGGCAAAGGCGTCGCGCATCGGCAGGGCATCGGCGGCGGCCTGGTGGCTGACGTCGGATTGTCCGACGACCATGCCAGCGAGGAATGCGCCCAGCGCCATCGACGCACCAAAAAGCAGCGCCGATCCCGTCGCGATTCCCAGTGCGATGACCAGAACGGTGAGTGTAAACAATTCGCGCGAGCGGGTCCGGGCGATGTGATTCATCAGCCAGGGAATCGCCCGCGCACCGACAAAGAGCATCAGGATCGTGAGCGCGCCGAGCTTGACAAAGGCGAGAAGCAGCGAGGAGAGAATGCCGGTCGAACCGGCAGCGCCGGCTTCCGTTCCGGAGAACGAGGCGGCCAGTGCCGGCAGTAGAACGAGGACGAGCACGGTAAAGATATCTTCAACGACAAGCCAGCCCACCGCGATATGGCCTTCGCGCGTATTGAGCACGTCGTTATCCATCAAGACGCGCATTAGCACCACGGTGCTGGCGACCGAGATGGCCATACCCAGAACAGCGCCCGCGCCGTAACTCCAGCCAAACATCACAGCGACCAGGGTGCCCAGCGCGGTCGCAACGAGGCTCTGCCCAATTGCACCGGGAATGGCAATGGACTTCACGGCGAGCAGATCTTTAAGATGAAAGTGCAACCCGACTCCAAACATGAGCAGGATGACACCGATCTCCGCCAGTTGCGTGGCCAGTTGAGCATCCGCCACGTACCCCGGGGTATGCGGACCGACAGCAAGCCCGGCCAGCAGGTAGCCGACGATCGGCGAGAGGCCGATTCGATTGGTGATGTACCCAAAAACGAGCGCCGCCGTCAATCCGAGCGTGATTGTGAGAATAAGTTCGACACTATGCATTAAACCCCGTTCACGTTGAAACCCGTAGTTTTTCTTCTTCCGGATCAAGCTCGAAGCGAGGGCGGGTGACATCGGTCTGACGCGTTTCTTTGTTCTGAGTCGTCACATCTCGCCGTGCTCCTGCCGTGGGTGAGGGGTGGCCGGTAACACTGTAATCTTCAACTCATCGTGTGTGCTATGTCGCCCCTGCCGTTCGGGTGCCGCGCCACGAGCGCAGCGAGTGTCGCGCCTTTGCGCGCGGCAAAACCTTGCGCTTTCTCCCATGCCGATACACTCGTACCATGATTTAACCGTTGGGTCTATCGAAAAGCGGTGCGCTATGACGTCCCCGGTCACGTCCACTTCCTGACCTTTTCGTGCTATAAACGCCTGCCGCTTCTGACCCACGAATCTGGCGGGGTTGGCTCGGCGAAAGTGTGCAGTCGGCTTGAGCCGCACTCATGCTTAACCGTCGCTCAGCGGATTTTTTTAAACGTTCCGCCCTTTTTTGCTTTTGCTGAATACAGGGCTTGAACGTCCGCAGAGTAAATCGCGTCGTTGAATTTCAAATCCACAACAAGCGTCAAAGCAGCTTTAACGACAGTGAGTTCCGGGTCGAAGCCTAACGCGCTCCAGGC
>CAZZGS010000762.1:0-2863 GCA_964653845.1 uncultured Bryobacter sp. | reverse complement strand
ATGTATTCACCGGTGTTCAAAGAATCGTCGCCGTCGGTGACATTCACGGGGGCTTCACAGAATTCGTCACCATCCTCCGGCAAGCCGGAGTGATCGACACGAGTAACAAGTGGATCGGAGGAGCTACGCACCTTGTCCAACTCGGGGATGTGCTCGATCGGGGCGCTGATTCCCGTAAGGCGCTAGACCTGCTAGCCTCTCTTGAAGCCCCAGCCAAAAAGGCAAAGGGCCGAGTGCACGCACTGCTCGGCAACCACGAAGTCATGAATATGCTGGGAGATCTGCGCTATGTGGCTCCGGGGGAATTCGCGGCCTTTGCCACTCCAGGGTCTGCCGAATTACGCAACCAGGCCTATGACACCTTGGCCGACCAATCGCGCAAGTCTGACGCAGCCTACCGCAAGCAATGGGAAACAGAGCATCCCCTGGGCTGGGTAGAACACCGTCAGGCCTTTGCGCCCGATGGCCGCTACGGCAAGACCTTTCTACAGCGCAAGGCCATCGTCAAGATCAACGACACGCTCTTTCTACATGCGGGGATCAGCGCGAAGTTTGCCGCGATGTCGATTGAGGAAATCAACCAGAATACGCGTAAGGAACTCAAAGAACTTATTGCTACTGGCTTCCTGATGGATCAGGACAGCCCCTTCTGGTATCGGGGCATGGCTACGGACCCGGAAGAGACCTTGACGCCGATGGTCGAGACGGTACTCAAGAACTTTGACGTGAAGCGTATCGCTCTTGGCCATACCCCAACCACGGGTGCCATCATGCCGCGCTTCAACGGGCGAGTGATCCTCGCCGATGTCGGCCTGGCCGGTGTCTATAACGGCTCATTGGTCAGCCTTGTCATTGAAGACGGCAAGGCGTTTGCGCTTCACCGCGGAACAAAGCTTGCAATTCCATCAAGCCCGGATGCTTTGTTTGGCTATCTGAAAGCTGCAGCAGCACTCGACCCCGCCGGCACCAAATTCAGAAACTATGTAGAGAGCCTCGGTCAGCGCTGAGGGAGATAGTCGTAGAGCTTGTCCGGGCCGGCTTTTTCAAAGTAAGCGACAATCACATCCCGTCGCTGCAAAAGAGCCTTTATTTCTTCCTGCCTTAGGTAGGGTGACAATTCGGCTTTCATGGCGTCCAGCTTCAGGCTCTTCATGGCTGCCAGAAACTGCCGGTCGCACTTGTCCAACATCTTGGGATTGAGAAGTTGTTTGTGCAAACGAAATGCTCGCGTGTGGTCAATCATCCAGATTCGCCATTCCTTGTCATACAGGGTATTGCCAGCATTGCGGTCGGTGTTTGCGATCAATTGGTCAAAAACCCGCACGATCAGAGTTTGCCTGCCCCACTTGTCTTTGTCGGGCCCCGTTGTGTTTTGTTTCGCCCGCTCGCCTTCATCCATCAATACGTCTTCCACCCACCAGGTCCAGGCTGCGCTCGTAGCAATATGGGAACGGGGTACAGAGGGAGGAATCATCCCTCCCAGCCCCAGCATTTTGCCCAACCGGTAGGCAGCGATATTAAAAAGATAGGTGTCGCGAAAGTTGATCTCGGTTCCCAACACTCCTTCAAAGCGCGCCTTCTGTTCGTCGATGATTTGAATACTCGCATCGTGGGTGATGGTCCCATCTGAAAGCGTCGCTCGAACCGTTCCCGTAATCCCCTTCTTTGACGCTCGCTCGCGAGTGATCGGAGCCTTCAGAAGAAACTGTTCTTTCTGTTCGAGAGTAAGAGCTTGCTGGGCAAAGAGAGCCGACACCAAGAGTGAGAACATCATCAGCTTCTGCATGGCTCTCGACTTTATCACACCGGGATGTTAATTTGTACCAACGGCTTTGCCTTCAATTCCGGGCACACATCGCAGGCGATTTTCTTGGGGCAGGTGGGCAGCCAGCAAGTCACCTCACCCAACATCGCCAGATAGGCTCGCGACATGTGGTCGTGAAGTAATCCTCGCAAGAGAACCAGATCTCCGTCTCTCAACTCGGCACACAGGTATTCGGATGCAGACTCAAGGTCATAGAATGCTCGTACGCGATCAGGATCCATGCCGGCATGCAGGGCTCCCTTGACTCCGTACTTAGCCCGGTCTCCAACAAAAACAGCAAGGTCGGCTATTTCTGCCGCAGATTGACCTACGCCACGAAATCGCCGACTATCATTTTGCGTTGAGTCTGACATACCGCTGAACACGATGATCTTGCGCTTGGCCTCAGCCTCCGTCAGCACCTCCAGAGCCACTTTCAGAGTGTCTGCGGATGCGTTAAATTCGTCCCTCAAGAACGTAGCGCCCTGAGGCGTAGTTGCTGGTGAAAGCCGCTGATTCATCGATTCAAGATTTGCCAATGCTGCGATTGCTTGCTCCAGACTCAGACCTGCTTCTCTAGCTATAGCTATCGCGGGTAGAACGCTCGAAACCCAGTGCTTCCCCACGAGCCGAGTGTTTACTACACCCCCTTCAGAAGGGCCGCTCACCTGAAACGACAACCGTTTCGGCCATTTGCTGGATACATTGCAGGCACACCAATCAAAACTCTCATCGGAGCCGTAGCGAATTGTACGCACCCCTTCGGGCGGGCGATGCGCTGCAATGTAGGGATTGTCACGGTTCAATACGGCCACTTGGCCAGGGCGCAGACTTTCAACCAGTAGTGACTTTTCTTTGGCGATGTTTTCGAGATTTTTAAAAGACTGCATGTGTAACTGAGCGACGTTGACCCAGACAGCGATATCAGGCTTCGTCGTCAGCGCGAACCATTTCATTTGCCCAGGGCGTTCAATCCCAACTTCGATCACCGCATAGCGATGCCAAGGCCGCACGGCCAGCAGGTTTCTGGTAATTCCGATGTAATGAGTGAATGAGCCG
>CAZZGS010000761.1:0-2864 GCA_964653845.1 uncultured Bryobacter sp. | reverse complement strand
GGCGTCCGTGACTTCGGGCGGGAAGCGCGCCCGGTTCTCGATGGAGCCGCCGTAGCGGCCTTCGCGGAGCTTGGCTCCCATTAGCTCTGCGAGGAGGTAGCCGTGGGTGACTTTGAGATCGAGAGCGGTGAAGCCTGCCTCTTTGGCCATGGCGGCACCTTCGACGTAGTAGTCTTCCAGACGCTCAAGTTCGTCATCGGTGATGACAGGGTGGTCGGCCGGGGTGTTCGATTTCTGGTCGATGAGCGGATTGTGATAGGCGATCGTTTTGTTGGGGAAAGAGTAGCGGCCCGAGTGGGTAAGCTGCATCGGGACCAGCAGGTCGTCGGTGTTGCCCCAGATGGCTTTGTGTTTGGACAGGATGTCTGCGTGAATCTTCGCGTAGGACGGGAGATTGTTTCTGGTGATCCAGAGCTGGCGCGGGTTCGCCCGGCCGTCTTGCCGAATAGCCGTGGCCTCAAACCAGAGCAGCTTGGCACCACCTTCGGCAAAGCGGACGTAGCGGCGGGTGGTGAGCTCGCCTGGGGTGCCGTCGAGTTCTCCATCGCACCCTTCCATCGGATGGATGCACATGCTGTTGCCGACGGTGCGGTCGCCAACAGCGACCTTGCGGCCTAGAATCTCACGGACACGGGACGTTTCGCCGACAAACCTGACGTTGCGGCAACTGAGTTGTACTGCCTCAGCTTCCAGCTCGCTGAGTGCTTTGTATTGGAAGTACCTCATCCTCTTTACTTGAGCCGGGCAAGAGTGCCACGGCGATTGCTCCCACTGCCGCCATTATGAACACTATGTTCAAGGCGACCCCATAATTGCCGTAATATTCCCTCAGCCACGAAACGCCGTAGGGAAACCACGTCTGTCCAATTGTATCTGTTGGTAGGATGATCGCCATCGCCCGGGCGAGAGAATTTACTCCAAATTGTTCGGCAGCCATGAGCGGGATCAACATATAGTCGGCGCCCATACCGAAGCCGAAGAGGATAGCGAAGACATAAAGATTGATGTCCTGGCCAGGGGTGACAAGCAGCAAAAGCGGTATCGTTCCGGCAACCATGAAGTAGGTGACCATCATGACGATTTTTTTGGGGAAGCGATCTGCGAGGTAGCCCATGATGAGGCGGCCGGCAATCGAGCTCCACAAAATGTAAAGCGTGGCGTCGGCGCTCATTCCGTTGAGAACCCCCTGCTCGGTGAAGCCTTGCTCTTTGAAGACGAATTTCATGTGCTGATTGATCGAGCCGATGGCCCCAATTGAGCAAGCGCTCCCGATGAGGAGCAGCCAGAAGGAAGGCTGCGCCAGAAGATAGGAGAAACTCTTGGGCGCGGCATTCATTTCAGCAGGAGCAAAGAGGCCGCCGTCGGGGAATTGGCCTTTTTCAGACGGCTTGTCGCGCATGAAGATGAGCGCCAGTGGCCATGCGATCAGCATCATGCCGCCGATCAGAATCAGAGCTTGCTGGAAGCCGTAGCCTTCTGTGAGGGGCTTTGAGATCAGTTTCTGCGATACTCCGCCAAAGAGACCGACGCCGAGGTAAACCACTGCCATGGCCTTGCCGCGATTCTTACGGAACCACTGGCTGACAATCACCTGGTGGACGATCGGGCCAGAGAAGATGTAGCCGACGATGTAGAGGACCCAGAAGGCGTAATAGACGGGCAGTGAGCCGCCCATTGTGCCGAAGCCGAGGAAGGCGAGCGCGGTGCAGCCGGTGCCGATGGCGAGGAGTTTTCGCGGGGAGTATTTGTGGACGATCAGCGGGCCGACCCAGAGGGTGAGGGTGGCCGCGAGCGGGAAGCCGAGGGTAATTTCTTTACGGGTCCAACCGAAGGTCTTCTCGTAGTAGTCGTAGAAGAAGGGCATGCCGTAGTAGGGGATGCCGACGGCGATGCCGAAGGTGAGAAAGGCGAAGGCGACAATCCACCAACCGAAAAAGCTTTTTTGCGCACTGTCTTGAGTCATAGGAAAAACCTAAGTTATCACAGGGTTCGCATGTGGAAGCCGCCGTCGACGTTAAGGCGCTGGCCGGCGCAGTAGTCGAGGTGGCCTTCGGCGATGGAGCGGAGGGCTTTTGCGATGTCGGAGGTCTCGCCCATGCGGCGCTGGGGGAGGAGGCCATTCGCTATCTTTTCGTCATAAATCGACTCAACCTTGCTGATCATGCCGGTGCGGATGATGCCGGGTTGGATCTCGAAGACGATGCGGCCGGAGCCATGGGCGAGCATCAGATTTGCGACTGCCTGGGTGAGGAAGTGCGGGCCTTTGAGGTTGGTGTTGATAAGCTCGTCGAAGCTCTCGCGGGTGGCGGCGAGGATGTCGTTGCGCTCGCGGGGGGCGATTGCGGCATTGTTGACGAGGAGGTCGATGCGGCTGAATTTTTGTTTGGCGAACTGAACCAAAGCTTCGCGGTCAGTGGCGGAGCTGATATCGCTCTGGATGATTTCGGCGCCGGTTCCGGCACGGAGGCTTTCTGCGGCTTCACGGTTGCCACGGTAGGTGGCGATGATCTGATGGGTTTTGGAGAGTTCTTGCGCGATTCTGCGGCCAATGCCCCGGCTGGCACCGGTGACGAGGGCAACTTTTACTCACATCTGTATAGGTTACCAGGGTGAAAGGATTCAAGTGTTCAAGATGTCATCAATCTGATTTCTCAGTCTGATTCCCCAAACTTCTATTGTTGAGGATTGAAGGATACATCCATTTGGCCACAACGATGAAAAGGCCGACGACGTTCACAGTTGTTGATGTGATAAACGCAATTAGGACAGAATCCGAAAGACTAAAGGGGAGTGTCAATAGTTTTGTGTAAACCAGTCTTCGATGAGTTCGCGACTGAAGACGGCACGGTTGTGGGAGAGGAATT
>CAZZGS010000760.1:0-2865 GCA_964653845.1 uncultured Bryobacter sp. | reverse complement strand
CTGCCTGCACTCTAAAATCCCTCGAATTCACCCACTCGATTTCCTGAAGAGCCAATTTTTTAAAGGGCGTCCGATTAAAAGAGTAACAAAGCTACCCGGCAAGCCTACACCTGGTGGGTCAAAATGTCATCAGTGGCAACAACCTATCTTCAATGACCAAGAAAATCTACTACCTCCCGGGCCACGGCGGTCAGCTTACGACTGGTCTTGGCGAAGCGCTCATCAGTAAAGGGCTCAGCATCTATGGACGGGAGACCCGTGGTGACTTTAAAAAATTTCGATTCATGGAGCAGGCACAACTAATAGCCGACGATCTCGCCAGAGACTTCTGTGGGCCGGATGACCTAGTTATCGCGAACTCATACGGTGCATATTTGTTCCTGCATGCCCAGTCTTTGATGCCCGCTCTCAACGGCAAGGTGATTTTGTTGTCGCCAATCGTTGGCGAGTTTTCAGACGACGACAACACAGGTCTTGGCTTCATACCGCCCTATGCGGATCGACTGTTTGATTTGGCTCAGCGTGGTGAACTACCAGCGCCAGCCCACTGTGAAATCCATGTCGGTGAAAACGACTGGCAAAGCCGACCCGAGAACGTGAAGAGACTTGGGGAACTGCTTGGGCTGGGAGTCTTCGTTGTGCCTGAAGCTGGGCATATGCTTCCTAGGTCTTATGTCTCGGATTTGCTAGACCGATGGTTGGCATGGCATCTGTAAACCAGTAGGGCGGTTGACTCAAATCCCCTTATAGTCCAACTATCGCAACACGACCGCAGCACAGGCGGTTTGGTCCAACATGGTTTATCTGCCGGGATTGATGTCTTCGCCTTGTACTGGCTTTACGGCGAGGCGGATAAACGCTGATTGTTAGGAGATTGCATGCCGACTGCCTCGATCGTCCCGTTTCTATCCACCTCCGAAATCGGGATCTACCCCGCCAGCGTCCGTTCTGACACCATCGGCCACGATTTTTGCTACGACTGGGAGCGGACAAGAGCGGCCGCATCGAAGCGCGGGTTCAATCTGGATCAGTTCTTGACGATACCTCTCGCTGCTCGCCTTGCGAACAAGAAGCTCAAGACTCCTGTGACCTTTTGGTACACGCCGTTGGGGAAGCTTTTCGTGGTCACGGTTTGCAGCTCAAAGAACGTCGATTTTTTCGACCCACTTCACAGCTTGCCGGGATACTCCGAGTACGGCGGGAACCATCTCAGACCGACTGCTCGGCCTTTCCTGCACTGGGACGGATCGCGAATTGTTCGCGTGCACGCGCTTGAGAGCAGGGTGGACGCAGAATGTCTTGTCGCCGATTTTGGAAACGGGTTCGGCCTGACCGTGTCCGAGAGTGATGAAGAGAGCTATCTCGATATTCAGCGCGACCTCCTTGCGCATTTTGAATATTCAGCGGTGCCGCGAACGTCCCCGATTGAAGTATCGTGGAACAGTCAAACATTCACCTTGAACCATGTACTCTGTCTGTCCCGGTGGACTTGAGTAATTTCCTAACACTGCGCTCCAAGTCAATCCATCACCTCTCATGGAAACCTTCGATATCACGCCGGAAGCAATTGGTCAGCTCAAGCGCCTAGACTCGATCTTCTGTACCCTCCTGTCGCAGCCCTTACTCACGCTGCCGCACACGCTACCGGAGGACGTTCATGGCCTCGCCTGCCTCGTCCGTGCGGTTCGGCGACTGCCCGAAGCGTCTCTAGGTGACGACATTGCACTTGTCGTTCACCCAAGTCTCGATCCGAGAAAACCGTTCTATCGCCTTCAGTTTGGCCCTCGCGTCATTGAAGTCGGCAACGTGCAGGTGATCACGGATCCCGATGACCGCGACGAGTGGGTTGTAAGGACTGCCTTCGGAGCAGTCATGGGTCTTGGAGCAGGGTGCGGGACGCCACGTCTCGTAGAAGAACTCACCAGTTGGATTGAAGATTTCAAGAACGAGTGCAATCGCACAAGCGTGGTCTGGCGAATCCAGAAAGGTGCCAATCACATCGGGCACGCGCTCGACCCCGTTGGCCCAGACGGAGATTACGCCTAACGAATATGTTTAGATCGAGCGAAGCCACGATCTAAACCGGTTGTTGGACGAGCCCGGTCCATGAGCGCGGGATCTTCACTGCAAATATCGGCGTGATTCAAAATCGGTTGCCCCTTTTTCGGGTGGCCATCGGTTAAGTCATAGGCATCCAAAATTCACATTGTCCGGGTTACCCAATCTTCTCTTCAAGCGCCCGGCTCAAGTCATCCAGCGAAGTTTGCAGCGCCCCAATCTTCTGGTCATTGGCCCCCTGAATCTCAGCCACCCGCTTTGCCGAAGTCAACAAGCAGGACGGCATTTCCATCAAAGTTGGCAAGGGGCCAAGCTGCGCACGTTTTCGTTTGCCCGACGTTGCTGCAGTACACGCTTGGTTGGGCACCGCCTTGAAAGGATTGGCATGAAAACACTGAACCTCGCCTTGATCGGAAATGGCACCGTGGGCGCATTGGTGGATGCGCAGGCCACGATTACATGGGGCTGCTTTCCGAGGCTCGATGGTGACCCGGTGTTCTGTTCGTTGCTCAGGGAAGCGGATGACTATGGCTTCTTCGGCATCGAGCTGGAGGACTGTGAGCGCGCGGAACAAGCCTATTTGGAGAACACGGCGATCCTGGTCACCCGGCTGGTTGACCGCCACGGCGGCGTTGTGGAGGTGACAGACTTTGCACCGCGCTTTGGCCAGCACGGGCGCAAGTTTCGACCCATGATGCTGGTGCGCCGCATCCGCCGTTTGGCGGGCAGCCCGCGCATCGTGTTGCGCATGCGCCCCGCCTGCGACGACGGCGCAGCCCGCCCAACCATGACGTGGGGCAGCAACCA
>CAZZGS010000759.1:0-2867 GCA_964653845.1 uncultured Bryobacter sp. | reverse complement strand
CATATGATCCGCGCGATCGTAACCAGGGCTCATCGCAACGACCCCACCCTTCTCCGGATACCAATTGACAGGCATCTCAATCAACCGCCCCTGCTCGCTGCGATGAATAAAGCTCCGGGCATGATTCCCGCTCCCCAACACATACTGAATCTCTTTCTCGAGAACATTCCCCCCACCCACCTCATCCCGTCGCAAAAACACCTTGCCGTCCCGCTTGAGAAACTCATACTTCCGCCCGCTCTTGTCATGAACAAAAGCCCCACCCGGCACTTCATCTTCCTGGATCTTATGAAAAGCCCGAGCCATCCCCGTCTCCCGGTAACTATTGGCAATCTGCGCATGACAACTCTCACAAGCCCGAGAGTCGATATACCCGCTAGCCTTCTCAGCTACCGGGTCCGTCTTCCCACACCCCACCATCAGTAGGGCCAACAAAACCAACAAATAAGGCATACCCCGAAAGGTTATCCTGAAATCGATGAAAGATCCGGTGATTGAACTTTACAAGCAGGGTATCGACCGCACCCTGATCCGCAAAAATCTCCAACTTACCGTCACCGAACGCTTCGAGCAAGCCATTGCTCTCCAGCGCTTCGCCGAAGAACTCCGGATGGCTGGCCGAAAGTCTCGTCAAGCTTCAGCGGCAATTCTTAGAGCGTCAAAATGATCGACTTTGCCAGGCTGCTTGGCGCTCTCTCTGCTCAACGCGTCGAATACATCCTGATTGGAGGGGCAGCCGCCATCGCCCATGGCTCAAGCCGCTTTACTCAGGATCTGCATATCGTTTACCAAAGAGGTCCTGAAAACCTCGAGCGCTTGGTGAATGCCCTCTCGCCTCATGCCCCGTACCTCCGCGTTGCCCCACCCGGCCTTCCCTTCAACCTGGACTTAGCCACCCTCAAGTCCGGCCTCAGTTTTACACTCACCACCAAACTCGGCCACGCCGATCTATTGTGAGAAATTATTGGCGGCGAACTCATCCGCCCCCTCCTTGCCTTCTTGTCCTTCCCTTGCTAGCCTTAAGGCGAAGGTTCAACAAAAAAATGTGGTAAAGTCGTTAAGGGATTAAATTTACATGCTCTATCGCGTCGAAATAGAAAACTTTGCATCCATTAGGGAGACTCAAGTGCTGGACCTGCGCATCGGTGCAAAGGTGGCAGTGGATCGAAATCGTCATGCCGAAATCTTTCCCCAGGCAGGGGTTTTTGTACCGAAGGTCATTGCCATTTTTGGAGCGAACGCATCAGGCAAGACGAATCTTTTGAAGGCACTTGATTTCATAATTGGGATGGCCATGCGGCAGCCTTCCCCTATTCCTGTTTGCTTGCCGTTCAACTCCATTGAAACCCACCAAAAGCCCACAAGAATCGTGATCGAGTTTGGTGACAAGATCAACCTCCTTGAACCGGATCAGGATGTATTTGGAGTCTTTCGCTATGAATTGGCCGTCAGTGGTCTGCAAGTTGAAGGCCCTACGATTGAGAGTGAATCGCTGAAGATGCGCCCCCTTGCTGAAGGGAAGTGGCAACGGGTGTTTGAGCGAGACTCAGAGAGAAAAGTTTTGGGTTCAAATGTATTTCCCATGAAGGGATACGGACATCTAGTCAAAACCCTGCGCCCCAATGCCACGGTAATATCATCTTTCGCTTTTTTCGATCACCCTTCTGCCAAGCATTTTGCGGAAGCAGCTGAACGGGTAATCACCGTAGCCAATTCACTAAGGACGAGCGATGAACAATCGCTTCATAAGTTCTTATCGAGTCAGCCGGACTCTCTTCAACGATTGAATAGCCATTTGGCTCGAATCGACTTCGGGTTGCAAGCCATGCGATATGTCACCGATTCTGATGGTCCGAAGCCCCTATTCAAACACTTCGGGATGCCAGAAGAAATGAACTGGCGATTGGAGAGCAATGGCACTCGCTCTTTCATCATGTTGTTCCCTCTGATTCAGCAAGCATTGCAGTCGGGCGGGCTCTGTCTAATTGATGAGATGGATGCCACAATCCATCCTTTGTTATTGCCAGAGATTCTGCGCTGGTTTTATGACTACGAAAACTCTAACCCTATGAATAGCCAGCTATGGTTCACAAGCCATGCGCCAACATTACTGGAGGGCCTCAAGAAAGAAGAAGTGGTTGTATGCGAGAAAGACAAGGAGGGAAGAACGCGAGTCTACAGCTTGATGGACGTAAAAATAAGAAGAGATGACAATCTCTACCGAAAATATCTCGATGGTGCCCTTGGTGGGGTACCGCTCTTAGGATGAGATCTCAACGACCCTACATTGAGCAACGGCGGGTAATCTTCGTGGGTTGTGAAGGAGAGTCCGAACACGGCTATGCCGCACTACTCCAGCTATTTGCTCGAGACTTCAACCTTCCAATTTTCCTCAAAATCGAAGCCCTGGCCCTCGGTGCTGGCGATCCTTACGCGAGATTGATCAAAGCCGATAAGTCGATCGAGCAGTTACAAAAAAAGGGGAGCCAACTGCACAGCAGATTCTTATTGATGGATTCCGACCAAGCTGACAGGGATCCAGTTGCAGCTGAAAAAGTCAGAAGATTCGCCGAAAGCAAGCACATCGCAATCATATGGCAAGCTCCTTGCTTTGAGGCGATGCTATTGCGTCATTTCGTGAACAAGAGACCGGCGGATTCGACCGCTGCGTTACGAGAATTGCTAAAGGTATTTCCGGGCTACAGGAAAGGGATGGCAGCGAGGATTCTTGGAGAAAAAATCTCGTGGAAGCATGTAATTCACGCATCTCAATTTGACCCCTCGCTAAAAAAATTTCTAACGAGGCTCGGCTTCCCGATCCAGTAGCTCTGCCTCCTCACCACCGCACCCAATCTCCTCTTCTCCGG
>CAZZGS010000758.1:0-2870 GCA_964653845.1 uncultured Bryobacter sp. | reverse complement strand
AGCATGCAGTCTTCCACCGTGCGGCAGATCGGCCCAATCTTGTCCATCGTCCATGAGAGCGCCATCACCCCAGTTCGGGGCACCCTGCCAAAGGTAGGCCGCAAACCAGTCACGCCACACCGAGTCGCGGGAGTAACAATCGAACCCAATGTCTCAGTTCCGAGCGAGAAAGCAACCAACCCGGCGGCAGTAGCCGAGGCCGAACAAGCCGAAGACCCCGACGATGTCTTCTCGATGTTCCAGGGAGTCTTGGTATCGCCGCCAAACCCGACACCACCCACCGCCAGCGCACCCACCGAGAGCTTCGCGCAAAGCACGGCCCCGGCCGCAGAAAGGCGTTCAATCACCGTGGCGGTGTGATCAAAGCTCTGATCCTTATAGGGCTCAGCACCCCAGGTCGTCTTGTAGCCCTTAACCGCAAAAAGGTCTTTAGCCCCGTACGGCAAACCGTGCAGTGGCCCATGGTATTTGCCACGCTTGAGGTCCGCGTCTGCCTGCTTCGCCTGCTCTAGTGCAAGCTCTTCAGTCAGAGTGATGGTGCACAGCAAAGTCGGCGAATGCTTCTTCAGCCGCTCCAGATACATCTTGGTAAGATCCGTCGAACTGATCCGTTTGCTGCGGATCAAAGCGCCAAGATGAGTTGCCGGCCAATAGGCGAGATCCTCAATGTTCTTCCAGATAGCAAGCTTCTTCACCTTTGTCGGCTTAAAGATGGCCTTGCCCGTCGGCAGAGTCATCCCGGAAATCATCGGCGAAAAACTGATCGCCGGATCGGTATCGGAAGGAATCTCGATCTTGCGCAAACTAGCATAGTTGGCCAGTGCTCGCGTAAGGCTTGGCAGCATCATATCGAGTTGCTCATCTTTGAACTCAAGCCCCAGCAGCGATAGATTCTGTTTCACCAGATCGCGAGTCGGCTGCGTCTCAGCCGCCATCAAGGTGGCAAGGGCAGGAATAAATTGGGCAAGAGTTCTACGTGTCATTGGTCATCTAGGAAAGAGCGGCGAATAGGCTTCGAGGTATTTAAGTCCGGCACCAGTGTTGTAAATGACAATTTTTTCGCTCGACTTGAGAAAGCCCGAGCCAATCAATCGCCGCACTGCCGCCACGCATGCCGCTCCTTCAGGAGCGACAAACATTCCCTCTAGCTTCGCCAACTCCACACCAGCGGCCAGCGCTTCTTCATCCGAGATCGCAATCGCCGTACCACCAGACTCCCGAACCGCACGCAAAATCAGAAAGTCACCCAGCGGCTTAGGCACACGAAGTCCACTCGAAACCGTCTGTGCATTCTCAAAGAACACGCTACGCTCAGCTCCCGACTCGAAAGCCTTTACCATCGGCTGGCAGCCTTCAGCCTGCACCACGATCATCTTCGGCCGGCGACCGGGCAAAATCCAGCCCAGCGCTTCCATCTCTTCAAAAGCCTTCCACATCCCGATCAAGCCCACACCACCACCAGTCGGATACAGAATCACATCCGGCAATCGCCACTGCAACTGCTCGGCCAACTCGTAGCCCATCGTCTTCTTGCCCTCAATCCGATAAGGCTCCTTCAGAGTCGAAACCTCAAACCAGCCCTCTTCGGCCTTGCGCTCGGCGACAATCTTCGCACAATCGCTGATCAGTCCGTCAACAAGCGTGACATGCGCCCCGAACGCCTTGCACTCAATGAAATTCGAGTGCGGCACGTCCATGGGCATGAAGATATGGCATTCAATGCCAGCCGCAGCAGCATAAGCAGCCGACGCACTAGCCGCATTTCCAGCCGACGGAATCGCGATCTTCTGAATGCCAAGTTCCTTACACATCGAGATCGCGCATGACAACCCGCGCGCTTTAAAACTGGCCGTAGGATTCAGGCCTTCATCCTTCACCCAAAGGTCAGTCGCACCAACTGCGGCACCCAGGCGATTGGTGCGCACCAGCGCCGTCATCCCTTCGCCCAGCGTTACGATGCTTGACGGCTTCGCCACCGGCAAAACAGGCGCATATCTCCACATATTGGATGGGCCTGAGGAGATCCATTCGCGGTTCCACCCGTCGCGGGCCTTTTCCAGGTCATATCGAACCAGAAGAGGCCAGCCGTCGGGAGACAGATTCATTATTTGACCGGCGGGAAAGGTTTTACCTGTGCCGGAACATTCGAGGTGAGAGACGGTGGTCATTGTAGAGGGTAAAGAGCTATAGTAACGAAATCATGAATAGGTCTTTATTTGTGCTTGCATTTGCCGCCACTTTTGCCGCCGCCCAGCAGAAGCAGGATGAAGCCTACACTGCGAAAATCCGCGAGTTCACCACCGACAAGATGTTCCTCACCGAACTGGTCGACCATCTCCCCGAAGGCGGCAAAGTGCCAACTCCGGAGAAGGTCCTTGGCTACATCGCCGGCACGCCCTTCAAGCTCACCCATGCCGCAAATGTGCACAAATACTTTCGCGCCCTGGGTGGTGCCTCCCCGCGAGTAAAAGTCTTTTCGATCGGCAACTCCGAAGAAGGCCGAGAGATGATCGTCGCCTGCATCTCCGACGAAGCCAACCTCGCCAAGCTCGAGCGCAACAAAGAACTCATGACGAAGCTCGCCGACCCACGCAAGCTCGACAACGCCGCAGCACAAGCCGCCATGAAGGAAGTAGTGCCCATGTACTGGCTCACCGGCTCACTGCACTCGACCGAAACCGGCAGCCCCGAAATGCTCATGGAACTCGCCTACCGCCTCGCCGTCGAAGACACCCCCTTCATCGAAACCATCCGCAAGAACATGATCGTGATGATCACACCCGTTGCTGACGTCGATGGCCGCGAGCGCATGGTTGATCTCTACAACTGGAAGCGCGCCCACGAAAAACAGGCCGCCCCCAGCCTTATCT
>CAZZGS010000757.1:0-2876 GCA_964653845.1 uncultured Bryobacter sp. | reverse complement strand
CCGGCTGTGAGAATCGATCCATCAGCGCCACCCACGGCCGGCGCCTCCTCCTCTGATCATGAGCCAGATTCCGGGCAATCGTCGCGAGCCACGCTCCCACCGCACCTGCCTCGCGCAACGTTTCCAGTCGCTTCAAGGCGGTAACGAAGACATCCTGCACCAGATCTTCCGCCTCGCCAAAGCTTACGTACGCCAGCAAGACCCCGTGAACCATCCGCGCATAGCGGCCATACAAATGCCCAAAGGCCGCCTGGTCCCCCGCCTGTGCGGCGCGAGCCCAGACGGCTTCATCGCTTTCGATCTCGGACACTTTAATCACTTCAAGCCGCACAAAGCTTACCGCAACAGCGCTTCCACTGCATCCGCCTCGAGACTTCCTATTTTCATCACGGCGCTTCCTCGATCAAATCCTTCTCCGCTCACCTTTACCAGCGTGTTCGTAACAACCGCCAACTGCGGATGCCGCCCCACCAGCCTTAACACCCACTTTCCGTCGACCGGCCACTGCCTCGAGATCGCAAACAATCCCGGTTTTCCCAAAGCTACAGCAGTGAGTGCAATCGTCTGCCGCTTGCCACCCACCACACCTTCCGCCGTCGCCGTCAAAACACCCTTTTCCGGTTCATGACAACCGATAAAGTGAGCCAGAACCACAGCTCCTTTTGCCTTTGGGTCGGAGCTCGCCGCGGGCGTACCCAATTCCAGATAAAATCCTCCGCCCAGCAGTGGCATCACCAAGCCCAGAACAATCAGTCTTCGAAGTGCCTTCATTGTAGTCTCCTGACGCAAGACAAGACGCACTCCATCCCCTCAACTGTTAACAAACCAAATTCAATAGTGAAAACGGCACTGCAGGATTTTAATCTGCTGCTCCGCAACTTGATAGATGAGCCGATGAACGTGATCGATTCGGCGCGACCAGCATCCCTTCAAGTCATGTTTGAGAGGCTCAGGCTTACCAATTCCGCCAAATGGGTCCCTTTGAATTTCGCGAATAACCCGTATGATTCTCAACGCTTGGGTGCGGTCATGCTCAATCCACCATGCAAGGTCTTCAAAACCGGCCTGATCAAACTCCAAGCTTTGAAGCTGATCGTCTCCGTCCGTGCCAAAGCTTCTGTTAGCCGCTGACGATTGGCAGGGCTGCTCAGCAAATATGCAGTCTCCCGCTCAGACTCAATTTCGCGCCAGAGGTCAATCGGCACGATAACTGCGGTTTCTTGGCCTTTTTCGTTTCGAACGATTTCGACCTCCGTAGTAGCCATGACTCAATTCTACGCTTGCTGAAGAGCTGATGAAGGCGAGCCCCCTACTTCAACTCCCCAGCCAACTTGCTAGCCAGCGGGCTCTGCTGCCCCGCGTACTTATTGCCCGGCTTCAAGCGATAAGGCATCGACGACGGCGTCGACAACTCCTCAAACGTCATCGAACAAATCCGCATCCCCGGATACAGTGCCACCGGCATAATCCCCAAATTCGACAGCTCCAGCGTTGCCCGTCCACTCCAACCCGGATCAAACAAACCCGCCGTCCCATGCACAATAATCCCGATCCGCCCCAGACTCGACCGCCCCTCAAGCCGCCCCAAAATATCATCGGCCAGCTCCAGATGCTCCACCGTAATCGCCAGCGCAAACTCTCTTGGCTGCAAGATAAACGCTTCCCCATCCGGCACAACAATCGTCCGCATCAGCTTCGCAATATCAACCTTGTCCCGCAGGTCGATAAACGCATGCTTGGAATGCTCAAAGATACTGAACTCATTCCCTAGCCGGAAGTCGACACTGCAACTCCCGATATGCTCCTCCGGCATAGCCGGATTAACTACGATCTTGCCCGAAGCGAGCGCTTTGCGAATATCAACGTCTGATAAAACCATGTGTTTCCGTGTGCTTTAGCGATTGTAAACGAAAAGCCCGGCGCGATTAGCACCGGGCCTTCCCTAAAAGATAAAAACGATTTGGTGGACGAGAAGGGGTTCGAACCCTCGACCCCCGCATTGCGAACGCGGTGCTCTCCCAACTGAGCTACTCGCCCAAACCTTTTTTAGTTTACCCCTTCTTGGGGTCCAAAATCATCTCGATCTCTTTGCGGCAGTCCTTCAGGTGGCTCAACAACGGGTAGAAGCCTCTTTAGCGCTTTTGCTTATTCCTTTACTTCGTAACGGAATTTCTGACTGGCGCTATTCGCACCCTTCTTTGCCTTCACTTCAATCTGCCAGGCACCCACCATGATGAACTTCTGTTTCGATTCATACACTCCAGGCTTCACCTGCTTGGCCACTTCTTTGAATTCACCGTGGTCCATTTCCACCATCGTCAGAATGGTCTCCACTTCAGCGCCAGCCACCGGCTGACCCTTGGCATCCAAAATCTTCACCGTCAGCGGCGTTTCATAATTGGCCTTTACCTGCTTCGGCAATTCGTACTGAATCTTCCAGGCCGACTTGTCTTGCCCGAAGAGGCCGAGCGAACACACAACGAGAGAAAGTAAAAAACTTCGCATGTCACAATTCTATAACTTTTGCAGACGAATGCTGCCATTCGATGTTGTCACCCGGATCGGCCCACCGCCCGTCCCAATCTTGCCGTCCATCCGCGTCTTCGAAATCGTACCCGTCGTCGACATCTCAAACTCACTCATAATGCTCGAGTTCGAGGTCGATGCACGAAGATCCGCATTCACCTTTGCAGGCAGCCGCAACGTCACCGACGAATTGCTGGTATCGACATCAAGCGCCTGCCCCTTATAATCCGGCAAGCTCAAATCAATCGACCCATTCGAACTATCCACCTTCACGGGCCGGCCCTCAGCCAGCTTCTCCACACGTGCCTTGATGCTCGAATTCGATGTCGACGCCTCAAAGCCGCCCTCCA
>CAZZGS010000756.1:2336-2876 GCA_964653845.1 uncultured Bryobacter sp. | reverse complement strand
AAATATATGTTGGTGGAGAGAACTTGAAATCCAAGGGGGGCCGCTACAAAGGTTGCGCCCGTCACCACAGTGAGATTCCGCCGACCGGGGACCGCCAAGATCGCGCAATCGACGGTGAGAGCCAGGCGGGTCGCGTTTACGACGGATAGCGAGCGAAGTACCACACCATCTCCCAGATTTACGGCGGGTGGGGCGGAGAGGAAGTTGGTTCCCACACCGGTAATGGTCAGGGCTAGATTGCTGTTTCCGGCGGTGCAAGTGGCGGGGCTGATCGAGACAGAACCGCTTGTGCTGCTTGCAACGAAAAAGGCGTCGGTGAGTGTGGTCTGGCGGCCATCCACTTGCGTTACGATCAGGTTCCGCGGGCCAGGTGCCGCACCGGCAGATATCGAAAGATCCGCATTGATAATCTGAGTGGCGGCATCCACCTTGTATGAGTTCACCGTTAAGCCCGTGCCGCTGAAGGCCACAGCCGTGATTAAGCTGGAACTGAACTGGGTGTACTCGCCGCGAATGGCAACCTCCAGATTTTGGCCCCAA
>CAZZGS010000756.1:0-2326 GCA_964653845.1 uncultured Bryobacter sp. | reverse complement strand
GAGACGAAAGCGCCCGACCCCGCAGTGCCGCGCAGCGAGATGCGGGCGGTGAAGGGACTTGGGTTCTGGAACTCGGCGGGGACGCGAAAACGGATTTGCCGGTTAGTCGAAAGAGGGACGGCGGTGACCGACTCGGCTGGGACCGTCAGGGTCGGCCCAAAGGGTGCATCATGGGGTGTGAGTTCGAAAGACACCGCGCTGGGGGCTAGCGTTCCAGCCGGGATACCAGAAACCGTAATCGTGATCAAATCCCCAACCCGGGCCGGGTTCGGAGCCGCAGTGGACAGGGTTACGGGCAGTTGCGCGTAAGCCGTCGAAAGGCTTGCCGCCAGGAGACACAAAAACTGTAGGGACTTCCGCACAAATGCCGGTCTGGTCATGATGATTCTCTTTTATCCGTTGGGGTTAGATGACGCTTCAGGTTCACTGTCTGCGCCGGTACAAAAGCGCAGCGCTCCCGACCATCAGGAGCAAGGCGGTGTAACTTGGTTCGGGCACTTCGCTCGTGGCGGCCGTCGAGACGGATAGGATCGTAAAGGGTTCCTCGAACGGATTAAAGTTACTTCCGGTCACGTTTCCATCGGAGAAAAAGAATCCCGGGGCTGTCAGGGCGAAAGATTCGGGGCTCAGCACGCCGCTGAACCGGACAGAAGTCAAAATCCAGGACAGGGGTAAGATCCACTCAGTCGGGGTTGCCGAAATGCCTGAGTCGAATAGGTCGAGAGTCTCGCGGATCGTTGTCCCGGGCACGTTCAATTGGTTCAATGCGTCAAAAGAAAAATAGTCGACAGTGAGAATAGTCTGGGAAAGTGCCAGCGGATCAGAGATGGACGGTGAGCCTAAGTCGATCTGGAAGTATTGCACTCCCTCCACATCGTCTTTTATCAAAGTCAGAAAGCCGACGTCGATGGTGCTCGCATAAAGGCTTGTGGCACCAAAGAGTGTAAAAGCTGCGGCGAATATTCGAAATATATAGTAAGGCATTGGGATGAAGTATCTTTCTAATAAAGGAATAAGTACTGGTACCGCCAGGGCAAAATGAAGGTCTTGCTGGCAGAGGCAGACGTTAGAATTTTCTAACCAAGAATTCGGGAGCCAAGGTCGAGGGTTCCGGTATCGCGCCACCACCGCCTTGGGTGTCCGTCCTGGTGACTGAAATATTGTCCAGCGCCAAGTTATCATTCAGGGCGACGCCGTCGTTTGCAGACTTTCGGTTGTCGCTGAATCGGAGAGTCGTCGCTGTCGTTGCGGCGACAAAGTTAAACGTTGTACTGAGCCTTGCAAGATTGTTAAACCGCCGCTGTGCGGTGCCAAGTGCGGTTGTGCCCTCCAGTGCTTGAGCCAAGAGACGCTGGAATCCTGGATTGGGATTCTGTTGGGCAATGTATTGAAAGCTAACCTGATAAGTGCCCCCGGCCAGTGTGTGGAAGGTCTGCGACAAACTTCCAGTAGTCGAACCATTTCCGCCGAAACCAAAAGCTCGCGAACCTTCGCCGGTGAGTGCCGGCAGCGGCCCTGAAATATAAGTCTCATAAAACAAGCCTCCGCTGGAGGGTCCCTTGGCCCATCCCGTGGGGACGTTTGAGAAGTCGTATCCACTCGGTGCCGTTCCCGTTTCAAAGCCGCCATTCGTAAACGCGGCCCCAAACAGGCCTCCGCTGCACAACCCAAAAACAAGTACAAAGTTTTTCATGATTTCTAATCGCTTGTTTAAGCAATAGTGCGGCGGCGCGTCAAAGTGGCTCAAAATACTTTTTTTCGTTAGCTTGATCCGGTTTGCCCCGCTACCGCACTATCCTTCACATGGTCACTTCCATCACATGGCGTAAAATGAAGAAAACGACATGGAGCTGTCAGCCGCGGAGCGATTCATACAGGAGTGGGGCAACGGTGAGCGTGCGGCGCTCGATCAGCTCATGGCGCTCATCTACCACGATCTGCACCGGATGGCCGCCGGCGTGTTGCGTGGGGAATCCACAACCAACCGCACCCGCCCTACTGCCCTCGTCAATGAACTCTACGTCGAACTGCAACGCCAGGGCCGCCTGGAGGCGCAAGGCGAAAAGCATTTCTTCAGCATCGCGGCCTTCTTAATGCGCCAGATTCTTGTCGCCAAAGCTCGAAAGCGAAATACGGAAATGCGCGGGTCGGGCCTCTCCTCCGTCCCTCTCAGCGCGGCTTTCGGTCTGCGGTCCGATTGGCAGCATCAGCCGGAAGTCGTCCTGATCCTCAATGACGCCCTCGTAAGGCTGGAGGAATTCGATCCGATCAAAGCCCGCATCGTCGACCTGCGCTTTTTTGCCGACCTCTCCATTGAAGCCACCGC
>CAZZGS010000755.1:0-2876 GCA_964653845.1 uncultured Bryobacter sp. | reverse complement strand
CCATGCAGCTCACCGCGCAAATGTTCGGCTGGAAGGTCAAAATCGGAAAGCAGGTTGGCAGGCGCGAAGCCAAGCTTGGCGAAAGCATCCCCGGCCGTATCGAAGACATCCACACGATGTTCGCCGACCCTGAAGTTAAGGGCATCATCTGTGTGCGAGGTGGCTATGGCACACCACAACTTCTAGACGGCATCGACTACGAACTGATTCGCAAAAACCCCAAGATGCTGCTCGGCTATAGCGACATCACCGGGCTGCATTTGGCCATCCATCAGAAGACCGGCCTCGTGACCTTCCACGGCCCCACGGGTTTGTCGCCCTTCACCGAGTTCTCGCAGAACTGGTTCCGGCGCGCGATGGACAATAAGCCGATGGGCGTCCTCGGCAACCCTACCGATCGCAATGTTTATCGCCCGCAGCATCCCTTGCGGACTGTCCGTCCCGGCAAGGCCAAAGGCCGTCTCATTGGCGGAAATCTGACGCTGGTAAGTTGCCTGATGGGCACGCCCCACGAGCCTGACGTAAAGGGGAAGATCTTCTTCCTCGAAGACGTAGGAGAAGAACCCTACCGCATCGACCGCATGCTCCAGCAATTGGTTCTAGCGGGCAAGTTCGACCAATGCGCCGGCGTTGTCATCGGAGAATGTGTAGATTGCGGGCCCCGTCAATTCGAGCCTTCGATCACCTTTAACTACACGCTGGGCGAAGTACTCGACAGAGTCTTCGCTAAGGTGAAAGTCCCGGTCTTCCACGGTCTTCTCATCGGCCACACAGCCGACCAGATCACCCTGCCCGTTGGAGTAATGGCCTCGATGGACGCAGACGCAAAACAACTGATCATTGAAGAGGCAGCAGTCTCCTGAGCGCAGACCCGCACATTCCCTACGAAGCCCTCGCCCGCTATCTGTCCAACAAGATCGATTCCGACGAACGCGAAAGCATTGATCGGCACATCCAGGATTGCCCCTATTGCCGCCAGGACCTCAGCGACGCCCAAGCCTGGCGCAACGAGCACCCGGAAACTCAAGAACCGGAAGCAAAGAAGAGCCGCTGGTCCTGGCTCTTCCCCTGGCGCTAGGTCTGGAAAATATCTTTCAAGGGGACGGATACAACTTCGTCCAGAGTAGAGATCGAATCGCCAGTGACTGGATGCATGGAATCTCCCTTGCAAATCCAGGCTGTCTTCTGTTGAGGGTCTAGAATCCAGATATTCTCGACCCCCATCAAGAAGTAGTCGTGAACCCGAGTTTGAACTTTCGAGAAAGAATCGTCAGGCGATAGTATTTCGATACAGATGTACGGAGGCGAAGTAAAAATCTGCTCTTCCGGCTCTGGCAGCCGGGTGACCGTAACGTCTGGGATTCGATACCGGTTCGAAGACACCTTGATTCTTATTTCTACAAACGAGGCAAGCCCGAGCGATTGGGAGCGATTCAAGAACCAGGCGGCAATCCGAAGTTGAACTTTGCTGTGATCCTTTTGCCCAACATTGCGCTCCTCAAGAACCCCAGCGATGAAGTCACAATCCGGCTCGTAAGTATGAGCCAGATACTCTTTGACCGTCACCAACGTTGCCGTTGCCATACCCACAGCTTAACGGTTAGCGAATGCCAATGGGAGTCGAAGCTGCCATCATGAACGCCCTTTCGATGACTGGCTTTGCGCCTCGACAAGCGCTGCGCGAATCAGATCTTCACCAGGAAGGCCAACTCTCCGGTCACCACAGTTATAGGTGCGGCACCCAAACCCAATCTGATCTGAATTCCTGGCTGAAGGCTCCACATCCAAGCCGTTTACCGGCACCGTAGGAGATCCAAGGAAACGAAACGATTCCGCCATCTTCGGGTTGGTGATGATCACTTCAAGTACTTTGTGCGCCAAACCCAAATCCTTTACGGCTTGCTTCACCCTGCTGACCGCAGGTTCGTAGTTGGGTCAGCCCTCGAAATATAGAACTTCAATCGTCATGGCTTAGATCTCCCGCGTAAAGAATATTTAGTGGCGGAAGCCAGTGGGAGTCGAACCCACCAGAGACGCGGAGCGCCTCTCACTGGTTTTGAAGACCAGGCCCAACACCGGCAAGAATTGGCTTCCGTCACAATAATTACATGCAACGCCGCACTATGCTCGCTGGCCTCACCACTTTTGCGATCTCCTCCAAGGCCCAGACCGCCCTTCCCATCATGGGCTCTGGCGAACACCGCTACGAGGCTACTCACGACTGGGCTCAACTACCCTCCACCCTCAAGTTCGGCAACACCCACGGCATCATCATCACCGAAGACCGCCGCGTCATCATCGCTCACACGGTTCACAAAACCAGCGAAAGCCCGGACGCCATCGCCATCTTCGACGACAAAGGCAAATTCATCAAGAGCTGGGGAGCAGACCTGCGCGGCGGCGCGCACGGCCTCGTCCTCCACAAAGAAGGCAACACCGAGTTCCTCTACCACTGCGACAACGTCAAAGGCTTTATCCGCAAGACTACCCTCGAAGGCGAAGTCGTCTGGGTCATGCATGCCCCCCACATCTGTGGCCTTTACAACAAAGCCAGTGAATTCAAGCCTTCGACCCTCGCCATCGCTCCCAACGGCCACATCTATGTCGCCGACGGCTACGGCAAGTTCTACATCCATCAATTCGACGAGAAGCTCCGCTGGGTGCGCAGCTTCGGCGGCTCACGCGAGCTCATGGATAAAAACAAAGACCTCGAAACCGCCAAAGGCACCACCATCTGGCCACACGCAATCGCCGTCGACACCCGCGGCAAAAAGCCGCTGCTCATGGTGGGTGAGCGCGGTGCCAACAGCCGCGTACAATACTTCACTCTCGACGGCAAACCGCTGCACTCACTTAAGGACGGCGTCCGTTGGCCC
>CAZZGS010000754.1:0-2879 GCA_964653845.1 uncultured Bryobacter sp. | reverse complement strand
ACCCAGAAGAGTATCTTCAACAGCTCATTTCTCTCCCGGGCCTTGTTCATCCAGCCCATGAATGTTGAATCGGTAGGCGTGATGAGCTTCCACTTGGTAGCAAGTTCAAACACTTCACCGGAATCGGCAAGTTCTTCGATCGCGGCCCTGAGACCCTTGGCGTCTGCCTCGTGATCGAAGCGGGAGGCAAGGGCGAAGGATCGCCCCCCTTCTTCGACCTGTAGCGAGGCCAGGCGCAAGGGCGGGCAACCAGCAGGACGATTGAGCAGGATCTTGTCGGAGAATCGATAATCGAGATGGGCGACATCCAATCTGCCCTGGCACATCTGCAGGAAAGCCGTCTCTGAGTCAGCAAATACTTCCAATCTTGTCGTTGCCGGGAAGATTCTCTGCGGCCGGTATTTCCTTTTTGGCGAAGCCACGGCCACCGATTTACCGGCAAGATCTGCAATGGACTTTATATTCAGCGATTCCGGGAAGTAAAGAGTTGTGCCGATCTTCCACCACGGCTCAGTGAGGAACATGGTCTTCTCTCGCCCCGCGTAGACTGTTACAAAAGGCCAGACGTCGATCACGCCTTTTTGAAAGGCTTCTTCTGGGCCCACCTTGAGGCGAACCCACTCCAACTGATAGCCGGCCAAATCAGCGGCCCGGTTCAAAACCTCCACAGCAAAGCCCTCAGGCTTGCCCTGCTCGTTCCAATAGTTGTACGGGATGCTTTGGTTTGAGCCAATCCGAAGAGTCTTTTTCTCCCTGAATTGCTGGCATCCCAGTGTGGCGAAGACGAGAATCGCAAAAAGCGATATCGCGAGGCTACGTTTCATGGCCATTAAATATGACAATAGAATCCTGATCTTCTATCTTATCGGTATCTGGAACGAAAGCCTTAGTTCAATCCTTTTCGGATGGTGCTGAGTAAGAGGTCTTCGGCACTTGGCCCCACCCGCGATACGATGCTTGTCTCGTAACCCTGCTCAGGGTAAGCTGCAGCGGTCCCGATGTACATCGGCCCGTAGTCACCATAAGCGGCCATCGCGGTCCACCCACTGGCGTTTTCCCTGATGGCGGCCAGTTGGTATTCGACAAAGAGTTCGCCCGGCATGTGCACGATGGCTGCCCCATCCATGCGCAGGGTTTGAATCGTGATGTTCGGTGCCTTTAATTGGCAGCGCTGCCACCAGGCAAGGTATCGGGCGCTGCTGGCGCGATCGCGCGGGATGGCCTTCGGATCTTCCAGCACATTGCGGATTGCCGCTTCGTTATAGCCAGTACCTTCACGATGCGGCAGGTGAATGGGGTTGGCCCGCCAGTCGACGCGTGAGACGGGGCGGGGCTTGGCATGGGCAATTGAAGCTTTCATCGCACTTGCGATTCGCGTCGCTAGTACAGCGCGATTGGCCTCGGCCCCATCGTTGTATTTGCCTGCGCCGATGTTTCCTGCGGCACCTGTAAAGTAGACGTGAAAGCCCGGCAGCGATTCGCGAGCGATACCCACAAAATCGGGATTTACGATGCCCTTACCGTAATAAGACATCGGATGAGTGGCATAGTAATGCAGACTGGCAAGGCTCTTGTCGCCTTGATAGAAACTTACCGTCTTCAGCTTGGGGTCGATCACGCCCTCGGGGGCATCGCAGTAGGGCGAGTTGCGGCAGGCCGTGAAGCGCTGGAAGACAAAGGTCTTGCCGTCGGGCGAGAGGATGCGTCGATTGGAGGCAACCTTATCGACACTAGCCTCACTGTTGGCCCAATGTGAAACCGGCACTGGTTTCGCCGTTCGGATGGCTACCGCGACGCGCTCAACGGCCTGGCGGCAGAAATCGACCGGCGTGAGCAAGCCAGCCCTAATGTTGGCCGGGATCAGTGCGGCTGCCCCGCGATCGTCTCCCGGTGCGTCGTGCTGGTGCACGGTTTGAACAGCTACCCGATCCGGTGTGGTTTTGGCGGCCTTTGCCAGAGTCGCGCACCAGTGCGAGTGCGAATCTCCGCCGATGCCAAGCCAGTCCACGGCGCAGACTACGATCGGTTTCTGGCCATCCGGATAGAGCACAACCCCCTTGGCCAGCAGCGGGCTCTCGACGCGTTCTACAGGGACGACCAGTGAGTAGCAGAGAGGTGCACCGGTTGGCGGTGTCACATCCACAGAAAACCTGGCCAGGCGCAGCGTGGGCCGGGCGGCCAGTGCAGGTGCGGCGAAGAAGAGGTGCCGTCTCGTGAGCATGATCTATATGATAGTCTTCCTATTAAGCCCCAAGCTAAATGTTGAAGGACTTCGACGGAGAATCCATGCTATCCATACCACCCTGTCACGAAATGCAGCGCCGCCATTTTCTTAAGGCTGGCGCGGCTTTACTGGCCCTTGAAAATTTCCCTCATCACCTTTACGCAGGAACGAAGAAGTCCGCTCAGGACCGCGTTTTGCTTGGCCCCGCCAAGGTACCTGTTTCACGCCTCGCGATGGGCACTGGCACCAACGGTGTCGGTGGCAGCTCGAATCAGACCAAAAAACTGGGTTTAAAGGGTGTCTCGGAATTGTTCCGTGCCGCCTACGACCAGGGCGTATTCTTCTGGGATTCTGCCGACCAGTACGGCAGCCATCCACATCTCAAAGAAGCCTTGAAGACTGTATCCCGCGACAAAGTAACCATCATGTCGAAATCGCGTGCGCTGACTGCAGCCGACATGCGTGCCGACCTCGACCGCTTCCGTCGCGAGATCGGCACCGACTATATCGACATCGTCCTGCTTCATTGCATGATGGATAGCGACTGGGATGTACGCATGAAGGGTGCAATGGATGTTCTGAGCGAAGCAAAAGAAAAAGGCATCATCCGCACCAAGGGCACGAGCTGCCACACTCTTGGCGCTCTCAAGACCGC
>CAZZGS010000753.1:0-2885 GCA_964653845.1 uncultured Bryobacter sp. | reverse complement strand
TGCTGGATCCCCGCGATCCTTTCTGCTGGGGGATTCGCCGTTGAACCCTGACGTACTGATCGTGGGTGGCGGCATTGTTGGGGCAGCTTGCGCGAGAGCCTTTCTTCGACAAGGGATGCGGGTGACGATCGTTGAGCGTGCGCTCATTGGTGGCGGAGCGACGGCTTCTGGCATGGGCCATGTGGTGGTGATGGACGACAGCGAATCGCAATTTGCGCTGACACACCGATCCCGTGATTTGTGGGACGGACTGGTTCCTGAAATGCCCGCTGAAGTGGAGTTCGAACAGCGCGGGACGCTCTGGGTAGCTGCCGATGAGGAAGAACTGGCAGCGGTCACAGGCAAGAAAGCTTTCTATGGGGAGCGTGGCGTCGCAACTGAACTGCTAGATAGCAACGCGCTTTACCTGGCCGAGCCGGGGCTGCGAAAAGGGATGGCCGGGGGCTTCCTCGTCCCGGGCGATAGTGTCATCTATGCGCCTTGCGCCGCCAATTGGTTAAGCCAGGGGGCCACTCGCATCAACGGAGATGTTACCGGGATGGGCGACGGCTGGTTGCAGCTTCGCAACGGAGATCGTATCAGCGCGGAGATTTTGATTTGCGCAACAGGTGCCTGGGCAACCGAACTCTTCCCCGCTCTGCCGGTGAAGCCACGCAAGGGCCATCTTGCGATCACGGATCGATACCCGGGCGCGGTTCACCACCAACTCATCGAGCTTGGCTACCTCAAAAGCGCTCATGGCCATTCCACAGAAAGCGTCGCCTTCAATGTTCAGCCGCGCAAAACCGGCCAGCTTCTGATTGGCAGCTCCCGGCAATACGGGGTTGAAGATAAGGCCGTAGAGCAACACATGGTCTCGAAGATGCTGACGCGGGCAATGGAATACCTGCCATCGATTCAGGAGATGAGCGTGATCCGGCTTTGGACCGGCTTCCGCGCAGCCACCCCCGATAAGCTCCCCATCGTTGGCCTTTGCCCGGGACTTAAGCACACCTACCTTGCCACCGGCCACGAAGGCCTGGGCATCACAACTTCGCTGGGAACGGCAGAACTCCTTGTGAACCTTGCTACCGGACAACGGGGAGTCTTGAATTCTTTAGATTATGGGGCAGAGAGGTTCGCTGAATGCCGCGCATAAAGCTAAACGGGACGTTATACGGTGTGCCCGCACAAACGAGCGTAGCGGCTGCGCTAATGAATGCCGGGCTTGTGGCGCGGCAAAGCATCCGGGGAGAAGCCAGAGGCCCTTTGTGCGGCATGGGGATCTGTTTTGAATGCCGCGTCACAGTAGACGGGATCGCCCACGAACGCGGATGCCAGTTGTTGGTTCGTGAGGGCATGGAGGTGACGACGGATGCGCCATGACACCGTCATCATCGGCGCTGGCCCTGGAGGCCTTGCAGCGGCACGCGCCGCCAAACGAGTGGGCAAGCGTGTCCTGCTGATCGACGACAATTGGGGACCAGGCGGACAGATCTGGCGGGGCTACGCTGGCCTCGAAATAGATGGGATCGAGAAGCGCTATAGCACCCAGATCTCGGATCTCGATCTCGATTGCGACCAACTGATCCTGGCTTGCGGTGCGAGAGAACTCTTTCTTCCCTTCCCTGGCTGGACGCTGCCACATGTTGTAGGCGCTGGCGGCTTGCAGGCGCTAGTGAAGTCCGGCTTGAACATCAAAGGCAAGCGCATTGTCATCGCCGGTAGCGGACCATTGCTGCTGGCCGTCGCTTCGAACTTGTCGAAGGCAGGTGCTGAGGTGGCGCTGGTTGCGGAACAAGCCAGTTGGAGCAGCCTGATTCGTTTTGGTCTGAACCTTTGGCGTTGGCCGGGGAAGATTTCACAAGCGGTGGGGCTGGCTACATCCCGATTTCGCGCCTCGCTATGGCCTGTTGCCGCTGAGCCTGGTAGCGTTCTGATGTCGGACGGGCAAACCTGGCAATGCGATTATCTCGCCTGTGGCTTTGGGCTGGTGCCTAATCTTGAACTCGCGATGTTAGCTGAGTGCAAGATTGAGAACGGCTGCGTGAGAGTCGACACGATGCAGCAAACGAGCGTGAAAGGCATCTACGCTGTTGGGGAAATGACGGGGATTGGCGGAGTAGAAAAGGCTGAAGCGGAGGGGGAAGCCGCCGGCAGTGGAAGCCGCCTCAAAGGCAACCATAAAAGATTTGTCAGCCTGCTGCGCGAACACTTTACGCTACGCCCGGAACTCAAAACACTCGCCAAACCAGAAACGATTGTCTGCCGCTGCGAGGATGTGCCCCTGGGCAAGATCGAAGCTTGCACTAGTAAGCGCGAAGCGAAGCTACAGACGCGCTGCGGGATGGGGCCCTGCCAGGGACGCATCTGCGGGCCAGTGCTTGAGTACCTGCTTGGATGGCCGCCAGACACGGTGCGCCAACCGGTTCACCCAGTGCCGATGCGAAAACTGCTCAACCCAAGAGAAACCGCCAACTTCTGAGGTGAAACGCGGCTTGCGCCGACGGGATGGGAAAACCAAGAACCCTCACTCAGATGACTTCACCCTGGACAGGGGTGACGAAGGCAGTGTGGATCCCGCGAAAAGGAGAATTCTCGTTATCTTCTATGGGTGACGAGTCACGGCAGCTCCCGGCGAGTCATTACCCTGCGACGCTGCTGTCCCGAATCACCATCTAAGAGAATAGTGCCTCCCGCCCTGTTGGGCGGGAGGCACTTACAATAGCCAAGGAAGAAAATCGGTCAGCACCCGTTGAGGGTCTTGACTGGCTTTTTGCTATCAGAACCCGAAACGCAGCCCGAGGCGGAAAACTCGTTCGTCGATGCCTTCCCGTCCAGTGCCGCGCACTCTGGTGATCTCCATGAAACGCGAGTTTGACACGTCGGAGACCGGGGCGTTAAAG
>CAZZGS010000752.1:0-2886 GCA_964653845.1 uncultured Bryobacter sp. | reverse complement strand
GATTGTTGCTTGTCCTCGGTTTTGATTCCTTGGAGCGGTCGCACAAGGGACTAGAAATATCTAATTTCATTGGAATTTCCAGCTATCCGTCTACTTTCAGACTTTAGGATTCTCAGAAATGCATTAAGCCCCACAAAATGCCAGTGCACTTCACATTCTCGCCCAGAGCCGATTCAGACAGGCAGCGTATACATGGCAAACCTGTATAATGATCTGTATGGGGCAACTCAACATCATCCTTAGTCCAGAATTCGAGCGGGATCTTCAGAAACTCATGAAGATGCGAGGAATCCGGACCAAGTCGGATGCCATCCGGATTGCAGTGCGTGAGATTGCTCAGCGGGGTGCTCTACCGGATACAACTCAGTTCGGCGAATTGCTTGGCGCGGGTCTGCGTGCTCCGATGAACTTAAAGCCCAAGTTCAGCTCCGAGGATGACCTTTGGTCTTAGATAGTTCCATCCTGCTTTCCATCGTCTTTAATGAAGACAAAGGACCATGGTGTTTAAAGCAAGTCCAGGATCATGCTGCAGAATTACTGATGAGCACGGTGAATTACGCTGAAGTACTAATTTTGATTTTAGACAGACAACCTAAACTGGCTTTGCAACTTCGAGACCAGATATCGGCGCTGCCGATCCGGTTTATAGCGCCGAGTCTTCAGCAGGCGGAGATTGCAGCACAGGCTCGAATGAAGTTTCCTCTGAATCTCGGGGATTGCTTTGCATATGCATTGGCAAAGGAGCAAGACTGCGGACTGCTCACGCTGGATCGGGATTTTCGCAATACCGACCTCCTGGTTTTGCTGCCTCCGAGGTGACGATAGGTTCGCAGCGGGAAGGGGTGAAAGGGTGCAGTTCAGATTCACCTAACGAAAGTTAAGGTCATGAGGCCGGACTATCTCATGAACATGAATGAGTAGAATGGCAATCAAGGACATCCAGACAAGGTTAGTTTCGGCTGTCCAGATGAAGCTCGTAAAACAGGGATTCAGGCTGACTACTTGGCGACCACTTGGCTAACCAACCATGACTCCACAACAAAACTCAGAAAGTCTGATGAATGCATTACTTCCCCTAGCGGAAAAGATGCTGAGAGAGTACGGCGAATTTTATCCCTTCGGCGGTTATATGAAACCGGACGGAAATATCGTTGTCTTTGGTGCTGTCGATCCCGATACAGATCACCCCAAATCGAAGGACCTGCTTTACGTCTTGCGGAGTTCACTTCAGGAAACGGCGCACAGAAACGAGTGCAAGGCAACTGCGGTTGTCTTCGGCGTAGCGGTGACGCCGCCTAGTTCCACCCATAAGAGCGACGCAATTCAGGTGTGCATCGAACACGCAGATGGTTATTCAGCCGAAGTGTTTTTCCCCTATCGACTAGTCGATGGTGAAATAGTCTACGAAGAGGTGTTCGCCCAGCAGGGAAAACATGACATCTTCGCAGTGAGCTAAGCTTTCGCTCCGCTCACGACGCGTTGCACCCTTCTCCTACTCTTTAGAAAAAGCTCAGATCCTTCATGGGGTAGTGCTTGCGGTTGCGAGTCCAAAGGAGTGCGCCGGTAGAGTGGGTGCATGCGGCGATGAGGGCATCTCCCAGCTCTACGCTATTACTTTTCGCGTATTTGAGAAGGTAGGCTCCGGCAAGCCGGGCGATGGCTGCGGTGATGGGGACGCAGGTTAGGGAGGCGAAGAGGTCTTCGAGGATTTTGTGTTCGGCTGGGCGGGCTCCAGCCCAAAGTTCGGCCAGACTGACTGGTGAGTAAAGGACCGCAGCTTCGGAATGGCTGAGCTCGATCCAACGGCTCACAATCGCAAGGTCTTTGCCCCGCGAAACTTCGATCAGAATGTCCGAATCTACCAAGACGATCATTTCGATTTGTAGGTGGTAAGACGGGAGAGGCGAGTGCCCTTGCGCATGCGGCGGACCACTGCCGTAGAATCTTCTGGATCCTTATCGTTTGCGCGGATGCCTACCAAGGCTTGCATCGCTTCGGCGCGAGAGTCGGCAGGATTGAAGTACTGCGTCCGAACGGCCTTGCGGACCAATTCCGAGATGGTTGTGCTCTCTGTAAGTGCGCGCGACTGGAGTCCACGCCAGATGGCCTCATCCAAATAAAGTTGCGTTCGCTTCATGATGTATATTATACATCGCCTTGCATTTGACGCGCTAGAAGCCTGGCAGGCGCTGGGGCGGGGTGGGGGTTGGATTCGGATAGAGGGATTTCATGCGCCAGGTGGCCATGGCGAGGGCCATTACCAGATCGGCGTTGGCGATTTGCGGGTTGTGTACATTCGTATCGACATGGATTGTGGTCTGGCCGGTTTGGCGGCTGCTGGCGTAGCGCAGGCTTTTGAGTTGCGCGGTTAGCGTGGCTTGGTCTGGGTGGTTGGGGACTACTTTGAGTTGGCTGCTTTCGATGGATTGGACCAGGGTCTCAATCAGGTCGAGCTTTGGGACGTGGAAGAGGTCTACTGGGAGCGCGGGGTGAGAGACTCGCGCATGGGTTGCGCCGGCAGTGAAGACGATGCCCTCCAGGCGGGCTATGGGTTGACCAGGACGCGATGTGAGCTCTTTGTAGAGGATCTCGAGGGTGGGGCGGCCAATGCCTGTCGCGTCGGCTAGCAGAGTGACTGGTGTGGCGGGGTGTTGTTGCTTGAAGCGGTCGATGGACTGGTGGATCTGTTGGGCCAGGGCAGTGTAGGCAGTGCCTAGCGGGAAGACGCGGGTGGCGGTGAGTTGCCAGTGGTTGTGGCTGGGGTGGGTTGAGTCGATCCAGTTGTGGGGGGAGATGGTTTGGTTGACGTTCAGGAGGAGGGCGAGGGCGCTGGGGTCTTCGGATTGGCCAAGATCGAGACCGAAAATGGCTTGGGGGATTTTGGTG
>CAZZGS010000751.1:0-2892 GCA_964653845.1 uncultured Bryobacter sp. | reverse complement strand
ACCGGCCACCCCGCCACCAACCTCAATCATTTCTCCACCCGATGCACGCGCAAAACGCCGCATCACCTCAGCCGCACAAGGTTCGAAATTCGTCATGTTTCTTTAGGCCCAATCCCAAGCGCCTTCATCTTCCGGTACAGATGACTCCGCTCCAGCCCCAACAAATCCGCAGTCTTCGTCACATTCCCACCAGTTTCATCCAGCTTCTTGAAGATGTAATCACGCTCTGCCGCCTCACGCACTTCCTGTAAACTCCCAAAGCGCTCCTGCGGTCGCTCCAGCACATTCCGCTTGTTCGCATTCAGAGGAATCTGCCGCGCCTCCACCCGGGTCTGCGGATTCATGATCACAATTCGCTCCATCAGATTCTTCAACTCCCGCACATTCCCGGGCCAGGCGTATTCATCGAGCACGCGATAAGCCTCTGGTGTCAATTCCTTAGCCTTGCGCCCATAATCGGTCGTAAACTCATGCAGAAAATGATCGGCCAGCAGACGAATATCTTCTACTCGCTCCCGCAGCGGCGGCACATGAAACGGAATCACATTCAGGCGGTAAAACAGATCCTCACGAAAATTCCCGCGCTCAATCTCGTCCTCAAGATTCTTGTTGGTAGCCGCAATCACGCGCACATCCGAGCGAATGCTCTCCTCGGCCCCAAGCGGCTCAAAGCGCCCCTCATCCAGCACGCGCAAGACCTTCGCCTGCGTCTTCAAACTCATATCGCCTACTTCATCGAGAAACAAAGTCCCGCCGTCTGCCTTCTCAAACTTGCCGATCTTGTCATCTGCCGCTCCGGCAAAACTCCCCTTGCGATGCCCAAACAACTCGCTCTCGATCAGGTCTTCAGGAATCGCCGCGCAATTCACTTCAACAAAGGGGCCCTGTGTGCGAGGCGAATAGCGGTGGATTGCATGCGCCACCAACTCCTTGCCGCTGCCGCTCTCGCCATAAATCAACACACGCCCATTCGTCTTGGCCATCAACTCAAGCTGCTGCCGCAATGCACGCATTGGGACGCTCTCACCCAAAATCCGCCGCTCCTCGCCACTTGCACCCTTCAGCCGCTCCACCTCTACTTCGAGCTTCCGCTGCTTCAGCGCATTCTGGATCGTAACCGTCACTTTCTCGATCGTCAGCGGCTTCTCCAGAAAGTCAAAGGCCCCCATTTTGGTTGCCTTCACCGCCGTCTCAATGTTGCCATGCCCGCTGATCATCACCACATTCGGGCGCTCACTCAAAGGCATCTTCTGGATCTGCGCGAGCGTCTCCAGCCCGTCAATCCCCGGCAGCCAAACATCCAGCAATACCGCCTCGTAGCTGCGCCTCTGCAACTCAGCCAGCGCATCCTCGCCCCGCCCCACCGCATGCACGCTATATCCCTCATCCTCAAGCACGCCGCGCAGCGATTCCTGAATTCCCTGCTCGTCGTCCACTACCAGAATTTGTATATGCTTCAAGCCCGCGCCTCCACCTGTATCTCACTCAGAGCTTCGGTCTCTGGCGAAGTCCAGGCCGGAATCTCAACTACAAACCGCGCCCCTGTCGGCTGATTGTCTTCAACTCGAATCTGCGCATGGTGCTCACTCAGAATATGATTCGCGATGGCAAGCCCCAATCCGGTGCCGCGACCCTTTGTCGAAAAATAAGGCAGGAACAATTTCTCTCGATCATCGGCCGACACTCCTCCACCACTGTCGGAGACCACCAACTCGACACTTTCGTTACCCAAATCGTGCGTCCCCACATAAAGCCGCTTTACCAGGGCATCCTGCATAGCCTCTGCTGCGTTATCCACCAGATTCACCACCACTCGCTTCAACTGTTCCGCATCCACATTCACCAGCGGCAACGAGGTCCCCAACACAACACGAACCTCAATTCCCTCCAGCCTGCCGGCAAAGACCTGCATCGCATTCTCAACAATCGTATTGATCGACAGCGGCACCATCTGCGCAGCCGGGAATCTCGCAAACTGCGAAAACTCATCGACCAGTGCCCGCACACTCTCCACCTCGCGGCTAATCATTTGCGAGCATTCTCGCAAAATCCGCGCATTCTCAGGCGCAATCGCCACCTTGTCCAGTTGCCGCGCAATCCGCTCTGCACTGAGCGCAATCGGTGTCAGCGGGTTTTTGATCTCATGCGCCACGCGCCGTGCCACCTCATGCCAGGCCGCCTGCTTCTGTGCCCGCAACAACTCGCTCGTATCTTCAATCACCAGCACAAACGGCGAACCCGGATTCTCTTCTACCGTCGACACCGTCACACCCAGATGCAAGCGCCGGCCTTCTTTCACAAAATCAAACTGCCGCATCGCAATGCCTGTGCGCCGGGCCCGCTTCATCATGTAACGCAACTCGGCCGCTTCTTCTTTGGGGAACAAATCGTCGAGGCGCGAAGTCTGCTCGGCTTCAATTTCGGGGATGATCTGCCGCATCGCGCGATTCACCCGCAACACTCGCCCCTCACTACTCACCGACACCACACCAGTTGGAATATTCTCAAGAATCGCTTCGGTAAATCTCCGCCGCCGCTCCAGCTCTTTGTCGTTCGCCTCAAGGCCCTGCGTCATATTGTTGAAGCCGCGCACCAGCGTCGCTAACTCATCCGTTGCATTGGTCTCCACCCGGTAGGCCAAGTTTCCCTTACGTACTTCCTCAGCGCCCTTCAGCAAGGCAGCAATCGGCAAGCTGATCTGCCGCGCCAGCAACAACACTGCCCATGTAGACAGAAATAAAATAAACAAACAAAGCAGAGCGAGCAGCAGCAAATAGAACTGCCAAAGCTCCTTGCGGCTTACCTTCAACTGGTCATACTGCGCAATGCTATCCAGCAGCTTCTGGTGCTCGCCCTCGGCATTTGCCTCAAGATGCCCGCGCACCCAAACCG
>CAZZGS010000750.1:0-2893 GCA_964653845.1 uncultured Bryobacter sp. | reverse complement strand
CATATTTGCCACCCATGACAGTGACGGCCTTGGGGGCGTCTTTGCCGAGGCACCAGCGGAGCATGTCAACATAATGGACGCCAAAATTGGTGACTTGCCCGCCGGAATAGTTGTAGAACCAGCGGAAGTTGTAATACATGCGGTTGCGATTGTAGGGCACCTTGGGGGCGGGGCCAAGCCAGGCGTCCCACTCGGCTTCACTCGGGGGAGGGCCTTCCGGGGCCGCGCCGAGGCCTGTGGGCCACTCGTTAGTGAGGTGCCAGCCTTGAGCGAGCGTGACCTTGCCGAGAGCCCCTGACTGCACGTAGGTAGCGGCTTCCTGCAGAAACTTCGCGCTACGGCGCTGGATGCCTACCTGTACGATGCGCTTGTTGCGTTCTGCGGCATCGACCATCTTGCGGCCTTCGACGACCGTCAGGCTGAGCGGCTTCTCGCAGTAGACGTCTTTACCGGCATTACAGGCTTCGATCATCATGAGTGCGTGCCAGTGATCTGGTGTGGCGATGACGACGGCGTCGAGGGTCTTGTCGTCGATCAGCTTGCGCCAGTCGGCATAGCGCTTGGGTGTGTCGTGGCCGTGGTCTTTGGCCTTCTTTTCGGCGAGGTCGAGATAGGAGGCTTTGAGATCGCAGATCGCTGCGGTGCGGGCATCGCCGTATTCGAGAAAGCCGTCGTGCACCTGATCGCCACGATTGCCCAGGCCGATATAGCCGACCATCACGCGGTCGTTGGCACCGAGGATTTGTGAGTAGCTGAGTGCGGTCATGGCGGTGGCGCGCGAAAACTGCCTTCGATTCAAGAATCAGCCTCCTGTCAATGGTTTGAAACAGTTCGAGTATATCCTGTGTTCAGATGAAATTTGCAGTTCTACTCATGATGGCAATCGAAATCGCGCATGCTCAAAAGATCCTCGTCCATGGTCACCGTGGGGCTCGCGCGGCAATGCCCGAGAATACGCTTCCAGCCTTTGAATATGCACTGGCTCAGGGAGTGGATGCGCTTGAGCTTGACCTCGCCGTTACCAAGGACAATATCCTTGTCGTGAGCCATGATCCGGAGTTGAACGCGAAGATTTGCAGCGGCCCGGCTGGGCTGTCGCATGTGATCCGGCTGTTGACGCTGGCGCAGGTGCGCGAGTTTGATTGTGGGTCGAAGCAGAGCACGGAGTTTCCGAAGCAGAAAACAGTGCCAGGGACGAAGGTGCCAACCTTCGCTGAAGTGCTAATGCTGGCCAGCAAGTCTAAAGTGGATCTGAATGTCGAGACGAAAATTTTCCCTGCTAAGCCTGAGTTTACGCCTTCGCCTGAGGAATTCGCCAAGCTGGTGATTGACGAGGTGCGCAAGTACAATATGGAGTCGCGCCTGATCTTGCAGAGTTTTGACTGGCGGACGCTCACGGCGGCCAAGGCGATTGCGCCCAATGTGCGTTTGTCGGCGCTTTATCCATCCGGGCCGTCGGATGCGCAAATCAAGAAGGATTACATTAGTGAGGCTCATGCGCTTGGCTTCGGCATCGTCAGCCCGCACTTCAAGCTTACGAACAAAGCGGAAGTAGAAAAGGCGCACAAGCTGGGAATGCAGGTGGTGCCTTGGACCGCGAACGACGCCAAGATCTGGGATCAATTGATTGAGGCCAAATCTGACGCGATCATCACCGATGATCCTGCGGCCTTGATTGCTTATCTTAAACAAAAAGGTCTGCGTTAAGGTTGAAGGCATGTACCCGGCTTTACTTTGCCTCAGCCTGATCGCACAGGAGCTTGGATCACTTGAGGCCGCTCGCCCGATCCCTGCAGTGGATAGCCTTTGGGCCGAAGAGCTCACATGGATGGAGATGCGGGATGCGATCAAAGGCGGCAAGACTACTATCCTCATCGGCACTGGTGGTGTGGAACAAAATGGCCCCTATGTTGCCGGTGGCAAGCACAATTACGTGCTACAAACTGTGCTGCCTTATATCGCAAGATCGATTGGCAACACGCTGATTGCGCCCATCGTCAAGTTTGTGCCTGAAGGTGCAATCGAGCCCAAGCCGGCCGGCCACATGCGTTATCCCGGAACAATCAGTCTTGAGGCCGCCACCTTTGAGGCGCTGCTGACCGACATCTGCCGCAGCTATAAGGCACATGGCTTTCGTGACATTATTCTGCTGGGCGATAGCGGAGGCAATCAGGCGGGTATGGAAAAAGTAGCGAAGGCGCTGAATCTCAAGTGGAAAGATTCCCCGGCACGCGTGCACTATTTGAAGGATTACTATGCGAAGGATCCATGGAGCTATGAGTTTCTCAAGGCTCAGGGCATCGTGCAGGTCGACAAGACCCCGCCGAAGGGGGCGTCTGCTACACGGCCAGCCCACACAAGAAACGGTATCCACGACGACGTCTATTACGAGGCGCAGATTGCCGTGCAGGATCCCAAATTGATCCGGGCGGAGGAACGCATCAAGGCAGGCCTGATGTCGATCCATGGTGTGAACCTGGCACCAATCTCGAAGACGGTGGAACTCGGCAAGAAGCTGGCCGAATACCGCGCTGGGATTACGAAGAAAGCGTTTGAGAATTCGCAGGCGCAGTTGCGCGGCAAGCGCTAGCTGGCGAGGCTCAAGCTTTCTTCAGCGCCGCGTTCCATCTCGGTAGCGATCACTTCGAGTACCTGCATCCAGCAAGCTTCCATCTCAAGGGTAAAGGCATCGCCGAGGACTTTGCGGAAGGTGTAGATGAGAGCTGCCCAGGCGGGTTCAAACATCTCTGAGGTGACACCGTAGCGCTGGTGGCGGGCACCGAGATCCCTTAGTGCTGGAACCAGTTCGTCTGGCTTCTCGACACGTTCGACCAGCCAGACCAACATCATCGTGAACTTCTTCATTGAGCGTCACCGCGAAGGAGTCACGCCG
>CAZZGS010000749.1:0-2894 GCA_964653845.1 uncultured Bryobacter sp. | reverse complement strand
AAAAAGGCTCCATCTCAGAGATCGACGAAAACACCGTGGCTTATCACTATCACGAGCCCCTCGGCGTAGTAGCCCAGATCATCCCCTGGAACTTCCCCATCCTGATGGCCACCTGGAAGCTTGCGCCAGCTCTCGCCGCAGGCAACTGCATCGTGCTCAAGCCGGCCGAGCAGACTCCTCTATCCATCCTGGTGTGGATGGAACTTATTGGAGACCTGCTTCCTCCCGGTGTTCTCAACATCGTCAACGGTTTTGGCCTTGAAGCCGGCAAGCCACTGGCCTCCAGTTCACGCATCGCCAAGATTGCCTTCACTGGCGAGACAACCACCGGCCGCCTGATCATGCAGTACGCATCGCAGAACCTGATCCCGGTAACGCTCGAACTCGGCGGCAAGAGTCCCAACATCTTCTTTGAAGACGTCATGAGCAAAGACGATGCCTACCTCGACAAGGCGATCGAAGGCTTCGTGCTCTTTGCTCTCAACCAGGGCGAAGTCTGCACCTGCCCATCGCGAGCGCTCATCCATGAGTCCATTTACGATCGCTTCATGGAGAAAGTGCTTCCACGTGTGAAAGCCATCCGTCAGGGGAACCCGCTCGCCTCAGACACCATGCTTGGCGCGCAAGCCTCCAGCGAACAGTTGGAAAAAATCCTCTCCTACATCGACATCGGCAAGCAGGAAGGCGCTGAAATCCTGACTGGCGGAGGTCGCGCAGTCTTTGAAGGAGAAATGGCTGGCGGCTATTACGTACAGCCCACCGTTTTCAAGGGCCACAACAAAATGCGTATCTTCCAGGAAGAGATCTTTGGCCCTGTCGTCAGCGTCACCACCTTCAAGGATGATGAAGAAGCCCTCTCAATGGCTAACGACACACTCTACGGGCTCGGTGCCGGAGTATGGACTCGCGACATGAATCGCGCCTACCACTTCGGCCGCGAAATTCAGGCTGGTCGCGTCTGGACCAACTGCTATCACCTCTATCCTGCGCACGCCGCTTTCGGCGGCTACAAGCAATCGGGCGTTGGCCGTGAGAACCACCGAATGATGCTCGATCACTACCAGCAAACCAAGAACCAACTCGTGAGCTACGACCCCAAGGCAATGGGCTTCTTCTAAACCAATGACCCTTCCGCTTCAAGTCTTAGCCACAGACTCAGCTCTTGCCTTGATCGAGAAGCTGAAGACCCTGCACGGCGATTTACTCTTCCACCAATCGGGGGGCTGCTGCGACGGTAGCTCCCCGATGTGCTTCCCTCGCGGCGAGTTCATGATTGGCGATAGCGACGTTCAACTCGGCGAAATTGGCGGCACGCCCTTCTATATGAGTAAGAGTCAGTTCGAGTATTGGAAGCACACTGAGCTCACCATCGATGTCGTTCCCGGTCGCGGCGGCATGTTCTCTCTTGAAGGCCCTGAGGGCCTGCGATTTCTTACTCGTTCGCGTCTGTTCACCGAGGAAGAGTACGTCGCACTGGAATCGGCTAACCGCGTCTGAATCCCCTCCTGACACCCCCTGAATTTCCCCCTTGCGCCCGGAATCACAATCTGATAGCTTCGCATGCACAGGAAACGACTGGTGGCTTTCCACCATAGAACCAAAAGGGAATTTCACTTATGAAGAAGTTAGTGGGCATGTGCATCGCCATTCTTGCAACTGCATTTCTCAGCTACGGACAAGCCGTCTACGGAAGTATTGTAGGCAGCGTCACAGACAGCACCGGTGCAGTAGTCTCGGGCGCTAAAGTCACCATCACGGATACAGGCCGCGATATCGTGATGAACACAACCACAAACGAATCAGGCAACTTCACGCAACGCTTCCTGATCGTAGGAAAGTATAGGGTTCGCCTCGAGGCTCCCGGCTTCAAGTCGGTACTTCAAGACAATGTCGGCGTCTCAGTCGACACCGAAACGCGCCTCGAAATGCAACTGCAAGTCGGCGACGTCACACAGACACTCGAAGTCAGCGCCGAAGCAGGCATCCTTAAGACCGAACGCAGCGATGTCTCCACCACCTGGAGCGAAAAGACAGTCACCAATCTGCCTATCCTAAGCCGCCGTTTCACCAACCTCCAGTTGATGACCCCCGGTGTGGTTGCCTTCCCTACCTCGCTCACCGCAGCATCTGCGGAAAACCCACAAGGCTCGTACCGCATGCTCGTCAACGGCCAAAGCTTCGCCGGTACCAGCCACTTGCTCGACGGCACCGACAATCACGATGCAGTCCTTGGCTGGATCGTAATCAACCCGACTCTTGAATCGGTCACAGAAGCCAAGATCACTACTGCTAACTATGACGCCGAGTTCGGCGTCGCCAGCGCCGGCGTTGTCAGCGCACAAACCAAGTCCGGCACCAACGCCCTGCACGGTAGCGTTTTCTGGTTCTTGCGGAACGATCACATGCAGGCCCGCAATCCCTTTACTCAATCGCGGCCAATCCCCAACTCCAACGGCCGGCTCATTCCGCTCACGCAGTGGAATCAGTTCGGTGCCTCCATCGGTGGCCCGATCAAGAAGAACAAGCTCTTCTACTTCGGCGATTTCCAGGGCACTCGGCGCAACACCGGTGGCGGTGCACTGCTCCGCGTCCCCACGCTCGACGAACGAGCAGGCAACCTAAACAACCTCGGCCTTAATGTCTTCGACCCCGCAACCGGTGCAAGCCCTGCGGCTCGCTCGCAATTCCCCGGCAACATCATCCCCACATCCCGATTGGCGCCTCAAGCATTGGCACTTCTCAAATTGATCCCGGGCCCCAACAGCGCAGCCAACCTCGATCAACCCAACTTCGCTTCCTCTGGCGGCGTCAAATCCGACGACGAAGCTTACAACACAAGAGTCGATCACTACACCACCGACAAGCTTCACATCTTCGGCCGCTACAGCATCCAG
>CAZZGS010000748.1:0-2897 GCA_964653845.1 uncultured Bryobacter sp. | reverse complement strand
GTACCGGTGAGGCAGTTGAGGAGCGTTGATTTGCCCACATTAGGGCGACCGATAATCGCGACCTTGATGGGGCGCTTTTGTGGGACGACTTCGATCTCGGGGCCTTCAACGAAGGTGGCTGTGATGTGCTCGAGGAGGTTGTCGATGCCGATGCGGTGCTCGGCGGAGATGGCGATTACAGGGCTGAGGCCGAGGACGTGGAAGTCACTTGTGTTGACTTCAATTTTGTCGACGTCGATCTTGTTGACGGCAAGCGTGATGGGCTTGCCGAGGCGGCGGAGCATCTGTGCGAGGTCACGATCGGCGGAGGTAATTTCAGTGCGGCCGTCGATTACGAAAACGATCTGGTCTGCTTCGTCGAAAGCTTTTTTGGCCTGTTTGAGGATGTTAGAGGGAATCAGTTCGTCGTCGTTGGGGATGATACCGCCGGTGTCAATTACGTGAAAATGACGGTCGCGGTATTTGCCTACGCCACGAATGCGGTCGCGTGTGATGCCGGGTTCGTCTCCTACGATGGAGCGCCGGGTACCAGTTATCGCGTTGAATAGAGTGGACTTACCCACATTCGGTCGTCCAACGATGACGACTGTGGGATTGTCGGGGCTTTCGGCCATTGCAACCTTAGGGTAGCAGTTACAACGGCGTAACGAGCGGCAAGAACTCAATACGTGCGACCATATAGATTACCCAACCCATGCCTTTTTACCCTGAGAAGATCCGAAACATCGCTATTGTTGCGCACGTAGACCATGGAAAGACGACGCTGGTCGATACCATGTTGCGGCAGAGTGGCATCTTTCGAGCCAATGAAGAATTGACCGACCGCGTTATGGATTCCAACGATTTGGAACGAGAGCGCGGCATTACCATCCTTGCCAAAATTACCGGCCTGAACTACAAGGGCGTGAAGATCAATATCTGCGACACCCCTGGTCACAGTGACTTTGGCGGTGAAGTGGAACGTGCGCTGAAGATGGTGGACGGCGTGATGTTGCTTGTCGATGCGAGCGAAGGCCCGCTGCCGCAGACGCGCTACGTTTTGTCGAAAGCGCTTGAAGCACACCTGACTCCGATTGTTGTGATCAACAAGATCGACCGACCCGATGCGCGCGTGCAGGAAGTGTTGAACGAAGTGTATGACCTGTTCATCGACCTTGATGCGCAGGAGCATCAGTTGGACTTCCCGGTTGTATATGCAGTTGGCAAAGCGGGCATCGCGAAGATGAGCATGGAAGACGAGAGCGAGACGCTGGAGCCGTTGTTTGACACCATCGTCAAGCACATTCCGCCTCCGAAGGGTTCGGCTGACGCTGAGTTGCAGATGCTGATTGCGAACCTCGACTACTCCGAATATCTGGGGCGACTTGGTATTGGCCGTGTTGTGAACGGGACGCTGAAGAATGGTTCGGAAGTGGCGATTGCGAAGCTGGACGGCAGCTTCCAGAAGACTCGTATCACGAAGATGTATAGCTTCGAAGGTTTGAAGCGCGTCGATGAGACCGAAGCATATCCCGGCAACATCATCGCCATTGCGGGTGTTGAGGGAATCACGATTGGCGAGACGGTTACGAGTGTCGAGAACCCGAAGCCACTGCCTCGCATTCACATCGACGAGCCGACGATTGCGATGACGTTTACGATCAACACGTCGCCGTTTGTGGGCCGTGACGGCCACTTGGTTACGTCGCGCAATTTGAAGGATCGTCTTGAGAAAGAACTGCTGACGAACGTGGCTTTGCGTGTGGATGACACGGGTACGCCGGACAGCATGAAGGTAATGGGCCGCGGCGAATTGCAACTGGCCATTCTGATCGAAACGATGCGTCGCGAAGGCTATGAACTACAGGTGTCGAAGCCTGAAATCGTGACCAAAGAGATCGAAGGCGTGCTCAAGGAGCCGCAGGAAATTCTATTGATCGATTGCTCGGAAGCCTTTATTGGCGTGGTGATCGAGAAGATGGGTTACCGCAAGGGCAAGATGATGAAGATGGTGAACCATGGTTCGGGCCGCGTGCGGCTTGAGTTCCAAGTGCCGTCGCGTGGCTTGATCGGGATTCGCAACGAGATGCTGACGGAGACTCGTGGTACGGCGATCATGAACTCGCTGTTTAACGGTTACATGGACTGGCAGGGTGCGATCCCGATGCGTCCTACGGGCGTCATGATTTCGGATCGTGCCGGTGTTACGACTGCGTTTGCGATCAATGGATTGCAGGAGCGCGGGGAGATCTTTGTGATTCCGGCGACGGAAGTTTATGAGGGGATGATCGTGGGTGAGAACTCGCGTGACTCTGACCTGACGGTGAACATCGTGCGTGAAAAGAAGCTGACGAATATGCGTAGCTCCTCGGCCGACGATGCGATTCGTCTGGTTCCGCCTCGTCTGATGACTCTTGAGCTGGCGATTGAATTCATTGAGATCGACGAGTTTGTCGAGATCACTCCGAAGTCGATTCGCTTGCGCAAAAAGATTCTGAAGGCCAATCAGCGTTGATAGAAACCCTCAAAGAAGCCCTGCGGGGTAGCCAACAGGACTTCACAGAGGGTAGTTTAAAGCGGGCGATTGCGTTACTTGCGATTCCGATGGTGCTGGAGCTTTCTATGGAAAGTTTGTTTGCCATCGTGAATGTGTTTTGGGTGGCTGGGCTGGGCCCGGCCGCCATTGCAACTGTTGGATTGACCGAGGCGATGGAGACGATCGTGTTTGCGATCGCGATGGGATTGTGCACGGGGGCGACGGCTTTTGTCGCGCGTCGCATTGGGGAGAAGGATGCCGAGGGGGCGAGTGCTTCCGCTGGCCAGGCGGTGTTGATCGGGATTGCGGCGAGTGTGTTGATTGGGGTGCCGGCATCGATTTATGCGCGGCCTTTGTTGGGCTTTATGACACCCGATGCGGC
>CAZZGS010000747.1:0-2913 GCA_964653845.1 uncultured Bryobacter sp. | reverse complement strand
GTCATCACTTCCCCAGCCATCTCCCAAAGCGTAATAAAACGATCGACAGCAGTCGGGAAGCTGATCTCAAACACACCTTCATTCGATGTCGTACGAGGCGGCTTAAAGTCGAGGTTAAACGGTCCCTTAAAGTCATAGGTCCGCAGCAGCACCAGCACATTGAGCCAGTCGAAAGGATTCACGAGTCCTACCGCGATATCGACGTCATGCTTAAGCCGGTAGCCATCGTTAATATCAAAGTGGAAGAGCTTGCCACACAGCAGCGCACGAGCCAGCGACGCACGCACTGCCCCGCCCCACATCAGCTCATGCAAATACTCAGGATTCAGCCCCACCATATCTGGATACTTTAACTGACCCGAGAAAATCCATGCGAGCATCGCGTCCGAAGTCGGCAGCAATATCTCAGCCTGTGGCTCAAACGGCTTGGCCTCCATGCAATGCTGCATGGTCGGACGCCCCTTCGCCTTGGCAATCTCGATATCGGCCTCACAAGCCGAATTCATGCCCTCGGCAAACCACTTCAGCGTCTGCACTTCATCGACGATCCCTTGAAACTGATACCCCAGCGAACCCGGCCAGTAAACAACATAAGAAGCCCCCAGCTCATGCCCAATCGAGACGGTATTACGAAGCCTCCACTTGGCATAGTCGCGAACCTCGAGCTGCTCACCAGCAGGCCCGCCGGCGAACACCGCATGATGGAAAGTCTCAGTTGTCACCATCGAACAATTGATACCGTTCTTCTTGAGCGAAGCGCCAATCTGGCCCACGATCTCGTGCTGCTTGTCGTTGCCCAGCGCATCATAAGGCAGCACATCGGTGTCATGGGTACACCAGTGATTGATCCCGATCCGCGCGAACTGTTCAATGACCGTCTCAAAGTGAACGGGCTTGCGAGTAGGCGCATGAAAAATCGCGTGGCCTTCATAGGAGGCGGCCCACTGAGGGCCGGTGATAAAGTGCTTGCGGCGCTGGTCGGGAGTATAGGAGCCTCCGCAGGCGTCTGAAAGGCGCGCAACTAGGGCGCGTTGCTGGTCTGGGCTAAGTGGCATGCGTGTTTAGTTTATCGCGGCACGGTGCTAGAGTGAGGGCATGAAGACGGGAATTGCGATAAGCGAGCAAGAGTACTTGACCAACCCCGCCTACGAGCATTCTGAGTACGCTGGCGGCGAGGTGATTGAAAAGCCAATGGGCACGACGAAACATGGGCGATTGCAGGTCAGATTCTGCGTTTTGTTGAACGCTTTCGCCGAAAGCATCGGCATGCACCTTGCCACAGAATTGCATTGCCTTCTGAACGTAGCTGGTGAAACGGTATACCGCCTCCCTGACGTTTCGATGATCGATGAATCACGCATCAACGCGAAAGATCACCTCGAAGGAGGGCCAGCTCTCGCAATCGAAATCCGCTCCCCCGAAGACCGCACCAAAGCAATCCTCAAAAAAGCGGAAGAATACTTCGCAAACAGCTCCAAGCTAGTCTGGATCGTCGACCCCGAAGCCAGAAACGTAATGGTCCTCGTCTCAGACCGCATCCCCTGGATCGTCGAAGTAGGCGAAGAACTCACCGGCGGCCCCATCTGGCCCGATCTCAAAGTAGATCTCGAAGCGGCATTCAAAGGGATTTAAGCTATTCCCCACAAGGGTTGATAGAATTGGCTCTTCGCCATGAGTCAAGAGAACGTTTATCCACCCTCAGCAGAATTTATCGCCCAAGCCAATGTATCGGGCATGGAAGCCTACAAGGCGCTCTACCAGAAGGCCGCAGAAAAGCCCGAAGAATTCTGGGGCGATCTGGCCAAAGAGAAGCTGCACTGGATGGAGCCCTTCTCCCACGTATTCGAATGGCAACCACCCTTCGCCAAGTGGTTCGTCGGCGGCAAAACCAACGCCTGCTACAACTGCCTTGATCGCCACGTAGAAGCCGGCCACGGCGACAAAGTCGCACTCCTGTTCCAGGGTGAACCCGGCGACACCCGCGAAGTCACCTACGCAGAACTCCTCGCCGAAGTCTCCCGATTCGCCAACGGCCTCCTCAAGCTCGGCGTCAAAACCGGCGACCGCGCCATCGTCTACATGCCCATGATCCCTGAAGCCGTAGTCGCCATGCTCGCCTGTGCCCGCCTCGGCGTCACCCACAGCGTCGTCTTCGGCGGCTTCTCCAGCGAAGCCCTCAAGGCCCGCATTCAGGATCTTGGCGCAAAACTCGTCATCACAGCCGACGGCGGCTGGCGTCGCGGCAAAGAAATCAAACTCAAGCCGGCCGTCGACGAAGCCCTCCCCGATTGCCCCACCGTCGAAAGCGTAGTCGTCTGCGCCCGCACCAAAGGCGAAGTCACGATGGTGCACGGTCGCGATCATTGGTGGCACGCCGTAGAAGCGGGCCAGAGCGAGCATTGCCCTGCCGTCGCCCTCGACAGCGAACACCCCCTCTTTGTCCTCTACACCTCCGGCACCACCGGCAAGCCAAAAGGCATCCTCCACACCACGGCCGGCTACATGCTGCAAGCCTCAATGACGATGGAGTGGGTCTTCGACCTCAAGGCCAACGACATCTACTGGTGCACCGCCGACATCGGCTGGGTTACCGGCCACAGCTACATCGTCTACGGCCCGATGTCGCGCGGCGCCACACAGATCATCTACGAAGGCGCACCCGACACTCCAAACTTCGACCGCTGGTGGAAGATCGTCGAACACTTCAAAGCCACCATCTTCTACACATCGCCAACCGCAATCCGCGCTCTCATCCGTCAAGGCAACCAGTTTCCAGACTCCTGCGATCTATCGAGCCTCCGTCTTCTGGGCAGCGTCGGCGAGCCCATCAATCCAGCCGCCTGGGAATGGTATTACAACGTTATCGGCAAGGGCCGCTGCCCGATTGTCGACACCTGGTGGCAAACCGAAACC
>CAZZGS010000746.1:673-2916 GCA_964653845.1 uncultured Bryobacter sp. | reverse complement strand
GATGTGTCGCGCCAGCCAGTTGAAACTCAATCTCCCCGGGGCTCTCATGCTCCTCAATCACGCCTTCAATCACAGTCGGTACGCGCAGCTTCTTCGCCACAGCGTAAGGCAAAAACTTGCCTTTCACGTTGTAATCCGCCTTCACGGGGTACCAGCTCCGGTGCGTAAATTCTTTACGATACTTGCTCGACTTATCGCGCAGCCGAATCCCAAACTTCCCGCCCCGCTCGATCACGATCATCGACAGGTCACCCGTCGTCACCAGATCCGGCGTCTTTTCCGCTCCGTCGTCGATAAGAGCACCTTCCGTAAATGCCTTGCCGTTCACCAAAATCTTGGCCGCAGGCTCCACCTTCAGCACAACCTTCTTGCCGTCAAATTTGAAAACGCCCCCCTTGGCCGCCGCTTTTCCAGCCGGCAAAACGAAGCCACTCTTCGGGTCACTTCCAAAACTAGTCTCACCCGGCTTTAGCCAATGCAGACCCGCTACCGTCAGCCAGCCCGCATCCGACTTCAGCGTCGCTTCCATCTTGGTCCGATATTCCTGAACCGACTTCTCATGTGCCGGGTCAGGCCCTGCTCCACTCATTCCTATCGCCATAAAAACAATCACCATATATTTGATCGACATTGGTATCTTTATACTCTCTCACCGTTACGATGTAGAATCAACCCCATGCGATTCGCCATTTTGGGAATCACCTGTCTCGCCTTCGGACAGGACTTCTCCAGCATCCAAATCGAGAAAGCTTCAAGTGGCCTCCGCTTCGCCCAAGCCCCGCTCTGGTCCAAAGCCGCCACAGCTTTGCTCTTCTGTGATGTGCCAAACAACCAGATCCTCGCCTTTCTCCCCGGCAAAGGCACTGCCAAGTACCGCGAAGAGATGGCCGGCCCCAGCGCCATCGCCTACGACAAAGAAAACCACCTCGTCGTTGCCCAAACCAAAGCCCGTCGCATCATCCGTCTCTACCCCGGTGACGAAAAGAAATTCGACATCCTCGCCGACCGTTTCGAAGGTAAACGCCTCAACGCCCCCAACGACCTCGTCATCCGCAAAGACGGCCAACTCTACTTCACAGACCCAGCCTTCGGCAACCAGGCCGATACCCGCGAGCTCAACTTCTACGGCGTCTACCACCTCAACCCCAAAGGCGAGCTCACCGTCATCGCCAAGCCTAAAGGCCGCCCCAATGGCCTCACCCTTTCGCCCAACGGCCGCATCCTCTACGTGGCCAATTCCGACGAGCGCAAAGTCTACGCTTACGACCTCGACGGCAAAGGGTTGGCCACCAACGAACGCGTCTTCCTCGACAACATCGACGGCCCGCCCGACGGTCTCCACGTCGACGAAAAAGGCAACCTCTACATTGCCGCTAATCACATCTACATCGTCTCGCCGCAAGCCAAACCGCTCCACACTATCCACATGGGCGACAAGCCTTCCAACATGGCCTTTGGCGACGAAGACCGCATGACTCTCTACATCACCGCAAAGACCGGTGTCTATCGTGCGAGGATGAAGGTTAAGGGAGTTACCACCGAATAGCTGTAAAACTCGACATTCGGCGCTATCCAGCAAAACCCATTTTGGGTGTCGGCGCGCTGATCTTTGATGGCAACCGCATCCTGCTTGTGCAGCGCGGCACAGAGCCCCTCAAGGGCTTTTGGAGCCTACCTGGTGGTGCCGTTGAATCCGGCGAAACCCTCGAAGAAGCCCTCCTCCGCGAGGTAATGGAAGAAACCAGCCTCGAAGTCAAAATCGTCCGTTTCGGCGAAATCTTCGAACGCATCATGCCCGACACAGCCGGCGAAATCGAGTATCACTACGTCCTGCTCGACTATGTCTGTGAGATCACAAGTGGCGAACCCGCCGCCGGTAGCGACTCTGCCGACGTCCGCTGGTTCTCCCCCGAAGAATTGAAAGGAGTGCCCGTTACCTCGGGCACACTCGAAGTAATCGAACGATGCCGAACTGGAGCCAAGACCTCTTAGAGTACGAATCCCTCCGCGCCTTGCTTGGGCGCTACGTCTCATCCGCCGCCGGCCACCGCCAGCTCGATGCGATGCAACCCTCGACAGACCGCGAAGCCCTTATCGATAGCCTCGCCGAACTCAGCGAAGCCCTTACATTCCTTACCGAAGGCGACAGCGAAGACTCCGGTCTCCCCCGCCTCCGCTTCACCGATCTCGAAGATGTAAACGAAGCCGTGGCCCGCGTCCGCATCGAAGGCGCTGTCCTTGAT
>CAZZGS010000746.1:256-663 GCA_964653845.1 uncultured Bryobacter sp. | reverse complement strand
GTCCTTGATGGTCTCGAAATCCTCGCCGTCCGTGCCTGGCTCACCCGAGCTACAGAATTCCGCCAGGGCCTCAGCGAATCGCCCTATCGCTTCCCGCTCCTCTGGGAGAAGGCCGAAAAGATCGGCGACTTCCGCCAGCTCCTCCGTGCGCTCGATGGCAAAATCCGCCCCGATGGTGGCCTCGAAGATGATGCCAGCGTTGCCCTCAAACGCCTCCGTCAAGAACTCGGCCGCCAGAAGGAATCCATCCAGAACTCCCTCGAACGCTTCATGCGCGCTCACCGCGACGACGGCGTCATGCAGGACGAATACGTCACCCTGCGCGGCGATCGCTTTGTCGTCCCTGTCGCGACCAACTTCAAAGGCCGCGTCCAGGGCGTCGTCCACGGCACCAGCGGCTCCGGCCA
>CAZZGS010000746.1:0-246 GCA_964653845.1 uncultured Bryobacter sp. | reverse complement strand
CCAAACCAGCTTCGTCGAACCGCTCGAAACCATCCAGCTCAACAACGAGCTCGTCCGCCTGATCGAAGAAGAATTGCGCGAATGCCACCGCATCCTCCGCGAGCTCACCGGCAAAATGCGCGAACAACACGAAGAGATCGCCACAGCCGTCGACGTCATGGGTGCCCTCGAATTCGTCTTTGCCAAGGCCCGCTTCGGTGCCGAATTCCGCTGCACCATCCCCACCTTCTCGACTCGTCTCCATCT
>CAZZGS010000745.1:0-2917 GCA_964653845.1 uncultured Bryobacter sp. | reverse complement strand
CATCCACACCCGGTCCCGCAATGGGCGACCCGCTCAGCGCCACATAAATCGTCTTCCCATCCGCACTCGCGTGAATCCCGCGCGGTCGCTTCCCCAGACGCACCTTCGCTTCCACTTCCATCTTGTTCGAGTCGATGATCGTCAGATCCCCACTCACCTCATTGGTGACGTAAACCCGGTACCCGCCCGGCTTCTCCTGACTGCACCCAACCAGAAATACAACCAGCACTACAACAAGTGATCGAATCATGTCGATCATTATTTCACTGTCCGTTGAAGCTAAACTCAAGCCGGGCCTTGGTGCCACTTGTGATCACCAAAGACTTTTCCTGAAGGCCCGACTTCTCGTGCCAGGCCACCACCTGATAAGTCCCCACCGGCAGGTCCTTAAATTCGAAATTGCCGTCTCCGCCAGTCACCGCAAAGTAAGGGTGATCCACCACACCAATCCACGAGCGCATCCATTTATGCACGTTACACTTCACCCGAATCATCACCTCCGGCTGCGCAAAGCGACGCGACAAGGGCCCATCTTCTGGTGCCTGGCTTTGATTCCACTCCCGGTTCACTTTGGCCTCCGGATGAATGTTATGCGTCACCGGATCTGAATTTGTGACCTGCAAGGTCTGCCCCGTCTGCATCCCGATTACGCGCGGCTCAAACCAGCAACCCTTCTGATCGATCTTCACTGCTGTCTTTGGCGCTTCAAACTTTTTTCCCTCAAGCCCGCTCTTCACATAGACAAAAACATTGGCCAGCGTCCCTTCCGGGCTCACCACAACAGGCTGCTCCTCGCGCGGTGCCTCGGGGTTAAGCTTCACACATTGTGGGTCCTGATCCATATCAATCACCACTGCCTTCGCGGTCTGCCCCGCAAACTTCACCTGCCCCACAACGCTCCCCGGGGGCTCCACAGCCTTAGGGGCACACCCGCAAATCGACAACACCAGAGCAAGCGTCCACTTCATTTCGACTCCACTCCATTCAACGATTCAAGAAAGGCCACCAAGGCATCCCGCTCCCGCCCACTCAATTCAATGGGCCGAATCTGCGGGTCCAGATGCTCATTCGAATTTCCGCCACCCACATAGAAGTCCACCACCTGCTTCAGGGTCTTCAGGCTCCCGTCATGCATATAAGGCGCAGTCCGCGCTACGTTACGCAAGGATGGCGTCCTGAACTCACCATTGCCCCTCCCCTGATCCACTAGCACTCCCTCGGCATTCACACCCACTCCGATATTGTGAAACTGCTCATCCGTGAACAAGGCATCCTTCGGCCCGATCGTATGGCAGATCACGCAGTGCCGGCCAAATACCTTGAAGCCTTCAATTGCCTCCGAAGACAAAGCCGATTTGTCGCCGCCATAGGTGTAGCGATCAAACGCCGAGTTCCCGCTCAGTAGAGTCCGTTCATAACTGGCGATTGCAAAAACCACCTTCTCCATCGTCAGCTTCATCGGCTCATACTCCGGATCTGCCGCCAGTCGCGCAATCAACAGCTCCGGCTTATGGTTCATCTCAAGTTCATTACCCATCGGCCCTGCGGCCTGTTCTTCAAGGCTTCCCGCACGCCCGTCCCAGAACTGCACCCTCCAGTAAGCCGCATTCAAAACAGTCGGAGCATTGCGCTTCCCTGATTTGCCCCCAACCCCCACCGACACCTTGCGAGCATCGGCAAACGCAGTCTCCGGGTTATGGCAACTGGCACAAGAGACAGTCTTGTCCAGCGACAGCTTCGTATCAAAAAACAACTTCTTGCCGAGCGCAATCTCTTCAGCCGTCGCCACTCTCTCCACTTTCAGCGCAGGCAAACCCAAGGGCCCAGGCACCTCCACAAGTGTCTGTTTGCAGGAGCAAAGGGTCAGCGCAACCACGGCAAGGTACTTCATCTCTCTATACTCATTATTGAGTCATGAACTTCTTTTGTGCTGCCCTCTTTGCAATCACTTTACCGGAAGCCCCAGGAAAGGCAACCACCGAAAAGCTCTGTAGCGCCTGCCACGGCGTCATCACCTTTGTAAACCGGCGTGAAACCAAAGAAGCCTGGGCCGAACTCGTCGAAGATATGTTGCGCCGAGGCATGGAGGGCGACGATGACGAAGTGCGCGAAATCACGAGCTATCTCGCCACCAGCCTCTCCAAAGACACGCCCTCTCCGAGAGTCAACGTCAATCAGACCAATGCCCGCGATCTGGCCGCTGGCCTCGGCATCACCGAAACCAAAGCCCGGCTGATCGTCAAACATCGAGAAACCAACGGCAACTTTAAGTCCATCGACGACTTGCTCAAGGTGCCCGGCGCCAACATGCGCGCAGTAGAATCCAAGCGCGCCCAGATCGACTTCTAACCGATCCCCTTCACCTTCCAGCCCTGTCTATACTTGCGCTTCAAAAACGCATTCGCCGCCTTCTCGTTCTTGAACTTCAGGCGGCTACTGTCCCATTCGAGCGTCGTCTTCGGAAAGCGCGAGGCCACACTCCCCAAGAGCACGGTCTCACTCAGCGGGCCCGAATAATCAAATCCGGCAGATGTTTTGCCCTTGCCCTGAATCGCATCCACCCACTGGTGGTAGTGATCGTTCGCCTTTACCTCCGGTAGCTTGAAGTCTTCGAACGAAGCCACAGGGAAGAACTTGGGAAAGGTAAAGTGAGGCAACAGCATCACACCTTTAGTCCCCACAAAAATGGATCCCGTCCCGGGCAACTTCGTGCCCTCGATCAAGGCCTGTATCTCTGTCGACGGCTTCTCGTCGCCGTCATACCAGGTCACCGCCACCGTCTTGCCTTCGGTATAGGCGGTGCCCGGAAACACATACTTCACGATCGCGTTGATCGCCCACGAGTGTTCACTTGGCGCTGGCCCTTCAGATCTCACCGTCAAAGGCGCATTAACTGCAAGTGCTCCAAAGACGGGGT
>CAZZGS010000744.1:0-2918 GCA_964653845.1 uncultured Bryobacter sp. | reverse complement strand
TTTCATTACAGAGCAACAATGCCACCAACCTTGCCTCTGGGCCGGTGTTCCCAAACATCCTTAGTTCCAGCGTCGGCCTGGCTGCGGGCACGCGCAGCATCAGCTATGCCGGTGAGAAGTTCCGCACTCCGTACACCCTCCAGGGCGACCTTGGCATTGAACAGGCCGTGACCCGCGACACCACACTCACCGTAAGTTGGGCCTTCAATCGCGGCGTTCGGATGCTGACCATTCGAGATGCGAACGCCGGCCCCCTGGGCGACCCTGCGACTTACCGCATTAACGATGCAGCAGGTAACCAGGTGGGCTCCTACACAACCCCTGTCTACCGCCTCGCAAACCGCATCGACCGCAACTTCCAGCGCGTCAACGTGGTCGAGGCAGGTGGCAACCTCTGGTACAACGCCATGCTGGTTCAGTTCCGCAACCGCAAGATGAATTTCGGCCCACTCCGCACCAGTGGCAGCATTAGTTACACTTGGGCTCACACCATCGACGAAAATCTCGGTAATGGCGGTAATGTCTTTTTCAGCGGCGGCCCTTCCTCTTATTACAACGGGGACTACCGGGGCGAGAAAGGCTCCTCACAACTCGACCAGCGCCATCGCCTTGTCGTCGCACAAACGATCGGCTATAAACCCTTGAAGAGCGACAGCGCCTTCGCCAAGTACATCGTCAATGACTGGCAGCTCTCCATGCTTGGCACTTTCGCCAGCGCCTTCGGTACTACCGCAACCGTCAATGGCGCGGGCATTGTCATCCCCGGCCTGCCGGCCGCCTTCACCGCCAGCCTCAATGGCCTCGGTGGTGATAACCGCGTCCCCTTCCTGCCACGCAATTGGCTTGATGTCGACCAAACCCGCCGCATCGACGCCCGCATGTCCAAGCTCTTTCGAGTCACCGAGCGCTATGTCGCAACCTTCAACTTTGAAGCCTTCAACCTCTTCAATACTCCGTCTGATACCAGTCGCCGCAACCAGCTCTACAATGTTTCCGGCGGCAACATCCTGAATCCCGTGGGCAATTACGGCGAAGGCTTTGCCAGCGCTGGCTTCCCGGACGGCACCAACGTCCGCCGCCTCCAGTTGAGCCTGCGTCTCCAGTACTAATATGACTTTTACCGACGAACTCGCGAGGCTCCTACCCCCCGATATCCCTAACCGGGATCGCCTGGTCACCATCGCCGCCCAGCACCTCGACCTGATCGTTGAAGCGAACAAGACACTCAACCTGACGCGCATCGTCGATATCCGCGAGGCCGCCATCAAACACGTTCTCGACTCGGTGCTGCCCTGGAAGCTTTTCTCAGGGGCAGCCATTGTTGTGGACGCTGGCACTGGTGCCGGGCTACCCGGTATACCGCTTTCAGTGGTTTTGCCTCAAACCAGATTTGTCCTCCTCGAGTCGGTGCAGAAGAAGACCCGCTTTGTCGAATCAGCGATTGTAACGCTTGGCCTGAGAAATGTTGAGGCCGTGCCCCTTCGAGCTGAAGACTGGCTCAAATACCACCACGCAGATATCATCACCGCACGCGCGGTTGCACCTCTGGAACGGGCCATTCCACTTTTTGGACCCGCCATCCAGCAAGGTTCTCGCGCGCTTTTCTACAAGGGGCCCGATGTCCACAACGAAATCGAAATCGCCTATTCCGAGACCCGCAAACGATACTCCACAATCCGGGAAATCTTCCGCTACGAACTCCCCGACAGCCTTGGCACCCGCACGATTGTCGAAGTGGTAAAAGGAAATAAAGATGCCTAGTTACACCGTTCGTACTTCCACGGCGCAGTACGATGCAATCGTCGAGCGCAATATCCTATCCCGCCTCGACGAATACCTGCCTGCCAATATCAGTCAGATCTTTGTCGTCACCACGCGCGACGTCTGGAACTATCACGCCAAGGCGATGGTAGACGCCCTTGACGGCCGCAAGCACCATGTCTTGTTCTTCCCCGGAGGCGAAGACAAAAAGCGCATCAGCGAAGTTGAGGCGCTGGCTGAACAAATGATGACCGCAGGTGCAGACCGCGCCAGCTTGGTCATCGGCTTTGGTGGCGGCATCGTCACCGATGTTGCCGGCTTTCTTGCTGCGATCTTCCTGCGAGGCATTCCGGTTCTTCAGATTCCCACCACACTGCTTGGCCAGGTCGACGCAGCCGTTGGCGGCAAGACTGGGGTTAACCTCGTCTCGGGCAAAAATCTGATCGGCAGCTTTCACCAGCCACTGGCCGTGCTGATCGACCCCGAGGTGCTGCGCACGCTGCCAGAGCGGGAATACCGCGCCGGCCTATATGAAGTACTCAAGTGCGGTGTCATCCGTAGCAAAACCCTTTTTGACCAGATGGCATTTCAGTCAGCCGATATCCTTGGCCAACACCCCGGGATCGTCGAATCGATTATCTGCGAAAGTGTCCGCATCAAGTGCGAAGTGGTCACCGCCGACGAGAAAGAAGGCGACCTGCGGCGCATTCTGAACTTCGGCCACACCATCGGCCATGCCCTCGAAGCAGAGACCAAGTACACTCGCTTCCTGCACGGTGAGGCTGTCGCCTTCGGGATGAACGCGGCCACTCATCTTGCCCATTTGAATGGCACTCTACCTCTGGCCGATTGCAATACGATCCTCAAATGCATCGAACTCTTCGGGCCTATCCCGAAGCTCGACGGCATCTCGGCAGACACGCTACTCAATCGCCTCGGCTCAGACAAGAAGACGCTTCACGGCAAGGTGCACTTTGTTCTGCCCACCCGCATTGGCGAAGTCACGATTATCACCGGCATCGACAGCGGTCTGATTCTCGAAGCTACTGCCGCTGCACTGGCGACCAGCTAAATGGCAGTCGGTGGTACCAAGCCGAAGCCGGAATTTAGCGAGGCGGAATCGTCGGCCTGGGTGCGCGATATGTTTGGCCGGGTCG
>CAZZGS010000743.1:0-2921 GCA_964653845.1 uncultured Bryobacter sp. | reverse complement strand
GCCCGACGGCCCGCAAGAGGACGCTCAAGACGCTAAGGCGAACGTTTTCGGTGGTTCCTGAAGGCAGCGTGCCGGCTGCGGCGAGCAGTCCTCCAGATCGCTTGCCGGCTCGATCCAACTCCACCAGGAGATCTCGAACTTCGTCGGGAAGTTCTTGAACCAGGCTGCGGGCTGTTGCGCCATCCGCGAACTTCGTGTCGGCCCACAAATGGCACAACATCTTCAGAAGATGCGACTTGCCACTACCGAAAAAGCCGCTTACCCAAGCTGCCTTTTGATGCGTCTGATTCCTGCTCGAGAGGAAAGACGACAGGATCTTGAGCATTCCGTCGGCATACTGCCCCTCGCAGACGAAAGTTGAGAGTTCACCACGCAGTTCCGCCATCACCTTGTCATCGGTGGACTCATTCGTGATGCGCGCCTGCCCGTTGTTGACCAGCGACTGCTGTAGGGGGTCTCGAAGAAGAATGTCTTTGATCTGCAGTTCTTTGGTTTGCATCAATAGGCTCCGGAAGAATGAAGTGTGATGGGGACCGCCAGATAATTCCAGCCGTCACGAGCATCGAGGAGGCGATAGTTGTGCTGGTCATAGGCACCAGGGAAGAACACGGCGAGGCGACCTTGGATAGCCGGCTCAAGAAGCTTGAGTACACGAGAGACGCGAGTGAAGCCGAATAGCGATCCAACACCGAAGAGTCCGACGACGGATGTGTTTGTAACGTCGTCCCGATTGAGAACCGCAGTGACCGTTTCGGCGACGTATTCGGCAAATTCAACATCCAGCTTGAGTTGCAGATCTTCGGGCGATTCGAAGTAGGCCTCGCGGTACTCTTCTGAAGCCATCCAACGGGCGAAGCAGTCGGATACGTTCACCTCAAACCATTCGTGGCCCGCGTCGCGCGTAGCCATTGCGAAGGCTTCTTTTCGGGCAAGGAGGGTTCGCTCCAACTCCTTCTCATAAACGATCATGATCACGCGTTGCGCACCGGCCACGGTTTGCTGCCATGGAAGGCCAATGTGCTGCTTGTACTTCTCCGCGAGTTGCTCTACACGTCCCATTGCTATGCACCCCTCAAGTTGTCTTGCGTGGCAGGATCGAGTCGATCCAGGTTCAGGTCAAAAACATTGCCAGCCATTCTCAAGTCGAGTAGACCGATTCGTTTTGCCAAGGTCGCCAGTTCCAGCGCTTCAGAGCTTCCACAGTCTAGAACCTTCAACCACGCGCTAGACAAAATCTCTTCACCTTGGAAGCCCGCCACTTGCGCCAGGTACATCGCGAACGCCACGGCTGTTGGACTGGGGGAGACGCGCTGCCGAAACTTGAAGGTACGTCCCTTTAAATGTCCAGATTGGGACCATGAACTCGCCGCATTGCGAACTACTTTCTCAAGAGTGGATTCGTTCAGCCGGTCGCCAACGGCTTTCAAAAGGGCAGCATGCATCACGGATCGTTGGAATTCTGCCCCGTCGGGTAGGCTGATTACAGCGTCAGATGTGGACAGCAGAAGGGGATCCCTGGCTAGGCACACCAGCAGAGCGAGGATAGGGGCGCTTGGTGGATCGGTGGCCCAAAGTCGCCGGAGGATTCGGAAGATGGGAACGCCGGGATCGAGGCTGTAGAGTTCCCGCAGGTGCTGGAGCGAGTGGCGGCGGGTCGCGATCGTTTGCTTGCCGAGACAGTTGTTTTCGACGATTGCGTAGGCGTAATCGGCGGGGCGCGCGCTTAAAGGAACCGCTTCAAAAAGTGTCGCGATCTCCTGCAGCATGATTGTGCGGCTGGAGTGCGTGCCAACGTATCCGAACCGGAATCCAGCGTCGATCGCTGGCTTTAGATTTTTGGCGGTGGAGAAGAACCGCAATTGCTCGCTATTCATAAACTTAAGTCGAACACCCACCGGCAAGTTTGCCGGTACGGTACATTCCGTGGATGCATGATCCTTTATGAACTATTTTTCGCTGCGAGTCAAGAGCTATTTGAATTTAACCGGCAAACTTGCCGGTGCGTCGATTTGGGCGGGTCCATCCACGAGAGTACTACTCCACCAAGTTCGGTGCGATCCTGTACAATTTAGGCGAAGTCGGACGCGTCACTGTACATTTTATTGGCATTTTTGCTGTTTTCCTGCGAAAAAAATCGCCAGCCATCCCAAGTGAGCTGCCTCAGTCCAGTACTGCATATTCGTGGCTAACTCTTTAATAAAAAAGCCTTTACCCGGATTTATTTCGGAAGCTACGATTTCAAAAGCTCTCCCCTCCACGGCCCAAATTTTCCGAGAAACCCAAAGGGACGGGTCAACTTCAGGCCGTCACCCGGCCGCGGGCACTGCCGGCGGCCTGTACAACCAATGCGAACTTGCTCATTCACGTAACGGAAAAATATTTTATCTTACACATTCCAAAGCACTTTCACTCCGCCCCAAGCCCATCCGCTACCATTCCCCATGCTAATGTATTCCCCGGACGCACTCTTGTGTGATCCACGCCCAATCCCCCTGCTGAGGTCCCCTCATGCTCAACTCACAACCTGCACCCACCAAACGCGGCTCACGCCGTTTCACCACCGACAAACAGCGCGAAGCCGCCCGTCGCAATGGCGCTAAATCCAAAGGCCCCACCAGCGCCGCTGGCAAAGCCCGATCCTCGCGCAACAACCTAAAACATGGCATTTACTCGAAAACCATAGATCTCGCCTTTGAAGAAGGCTACTACACGAAATTCCGCAACTACTTGAACGAACTCCCCAGCGAGAGCCCGGAAGCCATTGAGCTCATTGAAAGCCTCGTCACTACCTCCCTCCGTCGTCGCAAATTCGGTCAACTCCACACCCAGGTTTGGAACGACTACCTCGCCACCCAACCCGCTAACACTCCGCTCCACAAAGCCTACGGTGCAATTATCAATTCCCTCTTGCCCCTCGAAGC
>CAZZGS010000742.1:2587-2940 GCA_964653845.1 uncultured Bryobacter sp. | reverse complement strand
GCGCGATGCTCAGTGCGGAGCTGCCAGGGGCTCTCGTCGGCGAGAGGACGCAGGTTGAAGCGTGGCACCGAGGTGGAGGGTGAGAGCAGGTCAATGCCTCGCGACTTGGCAGGGGCGGAGGTGGCGGTGGGTTGGGAATCGAATACAGGTGTATCGAGGAAGGAGACGATGGTGCGGGTTTCGAGCCCGCCTGGAGCAAAGGAGCGGTCGTTGCGTGGTTGGAAATAGCGGGAGGAAAGAGCCGGGAGGTCGAGTTCGATCACAAGGAAGCCCTGGAGGCGATTTGTGGAAAAATCGGCTTCGTTTGGATCGAGACTGGAAGCAGCTCGAAAGAATACCGGCGCCACTGAGGA
>CAZZGS010000742.1:0-2577 GCA_964653845.1 uncultured Bryobacter sp. | reverse complement strand
AAGCAAGCCAGGGCCGATTGAACCAGCGCCGTGGAGAAGCAGCGGCGAGATCGTCAGTGGCCTGGTTGAGTTCGGATCTGATTTGATGCCAGGCTTCGGGCCAAGGGGTGAGTTGAAATTTGGAAGAACCTGGATTCCAACGCAAGAGCTGATCAAGCTGAGCATTGATGAAGTAGAGCTGGAATGGGATGGGAGAGAGAGGTAGTACAGAAGGGTTAACGGGATTTGAATTCTGGACTGCGCGGCAGACGGCAGACAGGTCGGCCTGAAAGTCGGCCCGAAAACTGGCTGAAGATGCAACAAGTGTGGATTCGAGGCGTTGCTGGTAGGCCTCGCTGAGTTTATTGCTCCAGCGGAATTGCAGCAGAACCAGAAGCAAGAGCGCAAGCCACATCACCGCAAGGGTTGCGGTGAGAAAAGCGGGTTTACGCATGAGGGACTTCATGAAACGGCGAAAGGCCGCCCCAAAGGGACGGCCTTTCGCATTGTAAGTGATATCCGGGCTTAGCGGATATGGATCAGTGACGGATTGCCGGGGACATAAGCGCCATCGAGGCCGATGGCTCCTACACCGTAGGGACGATCGACACCAGTGACGGCACCTTCCGGCACGGTGAACTGGACGACATAGATGCCGACCAGGCCGGGGGCCATGGTGGCGGAAAGAACCGGGGCTCCTTCATTGTTGATACCGATGATCATTTGGGCGGCAACTTGGGTGGAGTTGTTGTAAGCACCGGGGTTATTGGTGGAAGACGGAGTAACCGTCTGGCCAAGGCCGGTGAAGAAGCCAATCAGGTTTTCGCCGCGGAGGGCGGGGTTTTCGCGGGTCATGTAGGTGCCATCGGCTTTGATGACGACGCCCACACGCTTGCCGGCAGAATCGGTAGTTTCGAAGATACCGGGCTGAACGGCGAAGACGGTGACGGCGAGTGAACTGGAGCCTTCATTGACCGTCATGCGGAGGGTAGAGTTACCCGGTGCTACATCGCAAGGAGTCTGGAAGGTTGCCTGTTCCTGACCGTTCAGGTTGGCGAGTGAGACGATTGGAGCCGTGCGGCCACCGACTTCGATTGAGACATTGTTCAAGCGAAGTGAGTAGGGGCCGACGAAGCTGTTACCCATGACGACGCCGTTGAGGCTTGGCGCTATGTTCGAGCCGAAGACAGTTGCGAGCCCGCAAGGGACGAGGCCAGCCTGGAAGCCGGCAGCGTTTGAGACACGAGTGATCGTGGGGCCCGGGGGCAGCGCGGTGAGGCTGAAGGTAACGACTCGGGTGACGGCGCTGGCCGAAATCGAGATCGGACCGGCAGTTGTGCCTGCGGTTGCGTTTACGGTAGCGACGCCCTGACTATTGGTTGGCGCAGAGGAAGCAGAGAGAGTGACCTGACCGCTTTGGACGGCGAAGGTAACGTTGGCACCAGAGATGGCACGGCCCTGAGCATCAAAGAGCTGGACGGAGAGGGGGGTGGTGAAAGGCCGACCGATTACCGCCGACTGGTTGTCGCCAGAAATCTTGACGAAGTTGCCAATGGTGACGTTGTTCACAACGGTCCAGATGGTGTTGGCGTTGCCTGCACTGGTGCGGATCTTGACTTCACCTGGGGTGGAGCCGAAACGTACAAGGAAGGAGAAGTCGCCGTCGCTGTTGGAGTTGTTAAAGAGTGACTCGATTGTAGCGTCACCGGAGATTACTTCGACACGTATAGTGACACCGGCGAGACGGTTGCCGAAGGCATCGGTGACTCTACCGCGGAGTGCGAGCGGAGTAAGAGTGCCAGGGCCGCCGGATTGGTTATCGCCTTGTGTTTTGGTGATCAAGCCGGGTGGCCCAGCAACGACTTCAATGTTGAAGTTGAAGCTGCGGCCGGGGTTGGCGCAATTACCAACACAAGCCTGGAAGTTAGAGGTACCGAGTTTGGAGCCGGCGACGATATCGCATGAGACATCACCTTGTCCATTGGAGAGGTTGGTTTGAACGCAGTTCGCGCTTGCTCCCTGGTCAGGATCGTTGCCGGTGGAACCGGAGAAGCCGACGCCCTGGATGGGTGAGCCGAATCCGGCAAGGGTTCCGCTAAAGAGGCTTGCCTTGATTGCGCCCGCAGTTGTGGTTCCAGCCTGGACACGGATAGTTGAGCCTTCAGCCGGATTGGTGAGGGTAATATTGGGCGGGCTTGCCGGAAGGAGGAGTGGCGGGGGCCCCGACTGCGGATACGTAACCACAGTAAAATCTACGTTTCCATTTGGGGAACTGGCACGAACAACACTAGTCCGAGGCTGATTAAACGCATCGTTGTAGAAGAGGACGGAGCCATATTGAGTCTGGGCGAGCCCTCGTGAGTCCGTGGTGCTGGTTGTGAGGGTAACGTTGCCACCACCACCGCCTTCCTGAACCTGCCAAGAGACTGTGACGCCGCTCTGGGGGTTACCTGCACCGTCGCGCACACGAACCGTGAGCGCTTGCGGCGCCAGGAACTGAGAAAGAACGAGTTGCCCGTTGCCGGAGACGATCTCGATGGGCAGTGGAGCACCCGGATTTCCGCCGCCGCCGCCGCCACCGCCAGGATTGCCGGTGCC
>CAZZGS010000741.1:0-2943 GCA_964653845.1 uncultured Bryobacter sp. | reverse complement strand
ACGTTGGTTACCGTTGCGATCCTCGCCGGCTTTTCGAGCGTGATTCTGGTCATGCTACTTGGGCAGAGCAGAGTGTTCTTCTCAATGGCCAATGACGGGTTGCTCCCGAAGGTCTTCAGCGAACTACACCCGAAGTTCCGCACGCCATACAAGTCGAACGCAATCCTGTTTGTCTTTGTCGGATTGATTGCCGTGCTTCTGCCTGGTGATATCACCGGCGATCTGACTTCTATCGGTACACTCTTCGCGTTTGTGCTGGTGAGCATCGGGATCTGGATCATGCGTGTGAAGAATCCAAACGTGCCTCGGCCTTTCCGTACGCCGCTCGTTCCGCTGGTGCCGATTCTTGCCGTGCTTATCTGTTCGGCAATGATCATCGGTCTGGACCACGTAACCCAAATCGTTGCTTTTATTTGGATGCTAATCGGGCTTGGCGTCTACTTCGCTTACGGTCGTTCACACTCCAAGCTGAGTTAGCAACTGCACCCAGTTGGGGGTCTTTTTGCCTTCGAGGGCAATCCGGCCGGCGGCAAGATGTTCGCTTTGCGCGTGCGCGTCGAGGTCTTCCTTCGATTCCCACTCTTCGATGAAGGTGAACTTCTTTGGGTCGGAGTCGTCGAGGAAGAGATCATATCGGATGCATCCCTTCTCGGAGCGGGTCGGTGAGAGGTAGCTTTCGAGGACGGAACGGACTTCCTGTTCGTAGCCCGGAAGGGCTTCTATGTGGGCAACTACATGGACAATAGATTTCATTGCTGTATGCTGATAGGTTCGCATGGACCCTCTAATTGGGCGCACACTCGATAACAAGTATTTAATCGAAAAACTGCTCGGCAAGGGTGGCATGGGTAGCGTGTATCAAGCGATACATACTGGCACCAAGCGCACAGTTGCCGTAAAGGTGATCGCCCCGCAGTTCATGCGGAATCGCGAATTGCTGATCCGTTTTCAGCGGGAAGCCGAGGCCAGTGGCCGGCTCCGGCACCCGAATGTCGTCAATGTGACTGACTTCGGCGTGACGGTCATCGACATTACTTCGGTTGCTTATCTTGCAATGGAGTACCTTGATGGCGAGACGCTCTTTGAGTATTTGCAGAAGCAACCCATCCCTTCACCGGCAATGGTTGTCGATATCCTTGAGCAGATTTCGCTTGGCGTTACCGAGGCGCACGGGCACGGGATTCTGCACCGGGATCTCAAGCCTCAGAATATCTGGCTGCAGCCAGATGGCCGTGGAGGATATATCGTCAAGGTGCTTGATTTTGGGATTGCCAAGCTGGCTGACCCTTCTGTCTTGTCGATGGAGCTTCCCGAGCTCGAAGCTGCTCCGAACGTTGAGTCTAATTCGGAAGATGAGAATGCGACCCACGTGTTGGCTCCGACTGAGCTTGGGTTGACGAGCGCGTTTGCCGAATCGTCAGGGTTTACTACGACGGTTGGTGCGACGCTTGGCACGCCCGCCTTCATGTCGCCTGAGCAGTGCAGCGGTATGGCCGTGAGTGAGAAGTCGGATCTCTATTCGCTGGCAATGATGGCTTATATGATGCTGGCTGGTGAGTTGCCCTTCAAGGGCAATGCGCGCGAATTGATTGAACAACAGACCACTCTGACTCCCGATGCTCCTCACACTCGTAATCCCAAGCTGAGCGAGATCGTATCGCGGGTGATTTTGGAGAGCCTCGCGAAAGACCCGAATTATCGGGCTCCTGATTGTTCAAGTTTCGTTTCCCGCCTGCGCGCTGTGGTGGAAGGCGAAGTCAATCTGCTCAAAGAAAGCCGGTCGATGGGGAGCGGAAATTCCGCAGTCTGGTTCGCCATCCTTCTGATGGCAATGGTGCCTGCGGGCTTCCTGTTGAATGGTTTTCGGCTTGTAGTGCGATTGGCTTTGGAACGCGGCCTGGTTGAAGACTGGCAGGCCTTTATCCTTGTTTTGCCTGTGCACGCGTTTCTTGCCTATTGCTTTATGGTTTGGGCCGATATGGCCATGACGAATTGGATCGTCTTCATCAGATCTCATGAGAGTAGCGTGAAGGGGTGGTTTGAGCAGGTGTGGCTTGCCTGGAAGGCGTATCCGCGAGCGATCTATGCGGCGGTGTTTACTTTGCATCCGATTCGGCATGGGCTCGCGCATGTCGTTAGCCTGCTAGAGAGTCTGGAGCCTAGAGCAGCGCGGACTCGGAGCGAGCAGCTATTGAAGGGTAGCGAGCACCTGATTCTGGCTTTGATTGTGAGACGGCTGGCAGTGGCATTGTTTGTGGCTGTCTATCTTCCGATTGTGTTCGTAATTTCACAGGCCCCGGTGCGGATTATTTACAGGGAGACAATTGGCGGTGGATTCGGGGATTCGCTTTCTTTTGCTTCTTTCAGTTTTATGCCCATTTATGGATCCTTCCTTCTTGCCTGGCACCTCCTCTATGAGCGGACCCGGCGAAGCCTCGGGGAGTCGAGCCTAACCGTTGCCAAGCGGTATGCCGATGACCGCGGCAAGATTGGGGAACGAATCCGGTTAGGGACCAAACTATGGTTTGGGATTCCGGTGCTGCTGGTTGTGTTGCTGGTCATTGCTCCCATGACCGGGTGGAATGAACGAAGTGGAGATTCACTTAGTTCTGCTGTTCGAGAAGGCCGGATGAAGGATGCTGCCACCTATCTTGAGCGCGGCGACGACCCGAACGCAGGCCGGGGGCCGGGCGGAAATCCAATTATGGTGGCTGTTCAGAGTGGAGATGAAGCTATGGTGCGTCTACTGGCGGCAAAGGGCGCAAAGGTGGATACCACTAAGAAGCTGGCTGGGCCGCTGCACTATGCGGTGCTTCGCCGTCGGCCAGAAATGGTAAAGCTTATGCTGTCGCTCGGGGCACAAATCGATGCGATTGATGATCGTGAGAGCACTGCACTGATGCTTGCCGCCAAGAATGGTCAGACTGAGGTGGTTCGGTATCT
>CAZZGS010000740.1:0-2944 GCA_964653845.1 uncultured Bryobacter sp. | reverse complement strand
GCGAGTATCGACAACATCGCCGCCTGTCGCAAATAGGTCGACTTACCACCCATGTTGGGCCCGGTAATCACAGCAACAAACTTCTGATTGTCGAGATATAAATCGTTTGGAATAAACCGCGCCGCGTCTGCTTCCACCAGTCGCTCAACCACCGGATGCCGCCCGCCAGCCACTCGAAACTCACCACTGTCGGAGAACCGGGGCCGCACATACCGCCGGCCCACAGCCACCTCCGCCAGCGACAACATCACGTCCAGTTCTGACAACGCCGTTGCCGTCTGCCTGATGCCACCAGCAAAGCTAGCCATAAAGGCTCGCAATTCTTGAAACAATTCCTTCTCGATCGCGAGAATTCGCTCTTCAGCCTCAAGGATTTTCACCTCGAGTTCCTTAAGCTCAGGCGTCGTGAAGCGCTCCGCATTCACGAGTGTTTGTTTACGGTCATAATCCGAAGGCACCAGATGCATGTTCGCCTTCGAGATCTCAATGTAATAACCAAAGACGTTATTGAAGCGAACCTTCAGACTCTGGATATTGGTTCGTGCGCGCTCACGTACTTCAATCAGCGCCACGTACTGCTTGCCGTTTCGCTGGATATCGCGCAACTCATCGAGCTCGGCATTCACGCCATCGCGAATCACCCCACCATCGGCCAACACGACAGGAGGCTCGGGATGCATCGCCCCCAACACCTTTCCGCGCACCTCGCTCAAATCCACCAACTGCTCATTCAAGCCCTGCAACAGTGCCGACCCAAATCCCCGCAATGGCGACTGAATTCCAGGCACCTGATCGAGCGACCTGGCCAGCGAAAACAATTCCCGCGGCCCCGCCGTGTTCATCGTCACCTTGGCCAGCAACCGCTCAATGTCATAAACACTGGCGAGCTTCTCGCGCAAGCCAGAGCGCACGATCGTCGCCCCGCACAATTCACCTACCGCGTCGAGCCGCGCTTCAATCTCTTCACGCTGCACAGAAGGCCGCAAGATCCGCCGCCGCAACATCCGCGCACCCATGCCGGTTATAGTCTCATCCAGCGCCGAGATCAGAGTGGAATTCCGCCCGCCACCCATATCTGCCGAGAACAACGGCTCCACCAATTCAAGATTCCGAACCGTCACCGGATCGAGCACCATCGCCTCGCCACGCTCATAGAAGCTTGGGCGATCCACATGATCGAGCGCCGCCTTCTGCGTATCCCGCAAGTAGTGCAAAATCGCCCCAACCGCACACACCGCCAACGGATGCGGCCCTAACCCGCAACCATCCAGCGAATGCAGTTTGAAATGCTCTTTCAGAATCCGATCGCCATATTCAAAGTCGAAAACCCAACCGTCAAGCACGGTCTGCAAGCCCGTCAGACTCGCATCCTTCACCGGAAGCAGCACTTCCTTGATACTCAGCGTTTCAACCAAAGGCCCCAACTCATGCACCGGCAACACCGTCACTCGAAACTCACCCGTCGACACATCCACATAAGCTAGTGCCGCCCGAGTCAGATCCTTCGCGTCCCTGTGTACGGCCCCCAAATAATTGTTCTCTTTACTTCGAAGAACATTCGACTCGGTCACCGTCCCAGGCGTCACCACACGAGTGATCGCACGATTGACAAGCTTCTTGCCCGGCCCCGGCAACTCCATCTGCTCGCAAATTGCAACCCGAAAGCCCTTCTGGATCAACCGTGCGATATAGCCTTCACTGGCGTGATACGGCACCCCGCACATGGGCGTCCCATGCCGCGCCGTAAGTGTAATCTCAAGCTCGCGTGCAGCCGTCACTGCGTCATCGAAGAAGAGCTCATAGAAGTCACCAAGCCGGAAAAGCAGAAGGGCATTCGGCACCTGCTGTTTGATCGAATGATATTGCCGCATCAGCGGCGTTCCCTGGCTATCCGTCATTAGGCATACAAACCACGAAGCTGGATCGTAAATGCAACACGGTCAATCGCCAGCATATAAGCCGCAGTCCGGTTGTCCACGCCATGCTTCTCGGCATAGCTCACCACATCGTTGAAGCTTGCCACCATCAACTCTTCCAGGCGCTCATTCACAAGTGATTCGTTCCAGAAATAACCCTGGCGATCCTGCACCCATTCAAAATAGCTAACCGTTACGCCACCAGCATTGGCAAGAATATCGGGAATCACAAAGATCCCGTTCTTCTTCAGCACCGGATCCGCCGGAGCAGTCGTCGGGCCATTGGCACCCTCGCAAATAATCTTCGCGCGAATCTTGTGCGCATTGGCCGAGGTGATCACATTCTCCTTCGCCGCTGGCACCAGTACATCGCATTCGAGGTAGAGCGCTTCTTCCTTATCGACATTCCCGGCACCTGCAAAATCAACGATTGATCCCGTTTCGTTCCGGTGCTTCATGAGCGCTTCGATATCAAGGCCGTTCGCGTTATGAACCGCACCATCCCACTCGACAATCGAAACCACACGCAAGCCAGCAGCAGACATCAGCCGCGCCGCCTGCCCACCCACATTGCCAAAGCCCTGCACAACAACCTTGGCATCCTTCGGATTGATCTTCAATCGCTTCAGCGCCTCAAGGGTCACAATCAGACACCCTCGCCCGGTTGCTTCCGTGCGACCTCGGGATCCACCAAGGTTTAGCGGCTTGCCTGTCACCACTGCCGTTACCGTATGCCGCTTGTGCATCGAGTATGTATCCATGATCCAGGCCATCGTTTGTTGATTGGTGCCCATGTCCGGCGCCGGCACATCCAATTCCGGCCCGATCACATCGATCATCTCAGCCGTATAGCGCCGGGTAATTCTTTCCAGCTCGCGCTGTGAAAGAATCGTCGGATCACAAATCACACCACCCTTGCCGCCGCCATAGGGAATGTTCACAACAGCGCACTTCCAGGTCATCCAACTCGCCAGAGCTCTTACTTCGTCCAGCGTCACATCCGGTGCATAACGAATCCCACCCTTGGC
>CAZZGS010000739.1:0-2945 GCA_964653845.1 uncultured Bryobacter sp. | reverse complement strand
CTTTCTGTCGATGCCGATTTGGGTGTTGCTGTCGATTCTGATCGCGATACCGCTGGCGATGGGCCTGGCGTGGGGCGTGCTCTGGATCCTGGTGCGTTGGCTGCCGGCGCGCTGGGAGGTGTCGCGGAGTTCGAAATTGCCGGCGATATTGTTTGTGGGGCTGATTCTTCACAATATGGCTTCGCGGTTTTTGGGGCTGCCGCTGGTATACCGAGTCTGGTATACGCGGGTATTGATCGTGCTGTGGCTGATGTTGTGGGTTTGGGTGATTTTCAATGTGATTGGTTATGCGGACCGGCGAGTGAAGGAATATTTGATGCGGAACAACCTGAGTTCCACGCGGTCGATACTGCAACTGGGGCGTCGGCTGGTGCAGTTGCTGGTGTTGATGGGGGCTGTGCTGATTGGGTTGAAGAGCTTTGGCTATGACATTACGGCGGCGCTGGCGGGGCTTGGGATTGGTGGTATCGCGATTGCGTTTGCGGCGCAGAAGACGCTGGAGAATGTGTTTGGAGGGTTGTCTTTGCTGAGCGATCAGAGTATCCGGGTGGGGGATAGCTGCCAGTTTCCGACCGGTGTGGCGACGGTCGAGGATATCGGTTTGCGAGCGACCCGGTTCCGGACGATGCAGCGGAGCGTGATGTTTATCCCGAACGGGCAATTGGCGACGATGACAATTGAGAATCTGGGGCTGCGGGACCGGATTCTGTTCAGGCATACGATCGGCGTGAAGTACGGGCTGGAGAGTGGGGGGATGCGGGCGTTGCTGGATGAGCTGCGGGTGTTACTGGAGCACGATGAGCGGATTAGTGAAGAGGGGAGGCGGGTGCAGTTTTTCAAGTTCGGGACTTACTCTCTCGATATCGATTTGTTCGCTTATGTGTTGACGAGTGATTATGCGGAGTTTTTGAAGATACAGGAGGAGTTACTGCTGGGGGTGATGGAGATAGTTAAGAAGCATGATTCGGACTTTGCGTTTCCGTCGCAGACACTCTATGTGGAAAAAGGGCGGCTTGAGATGGGTGGGGAGAATAGCCTGGAACGGGAGGCTTGAGTGAGTGAGAAGGAACCAACGCCTATCGCCTTTCTGCACCGCGCTGAGACATTGAATCGCGTAAAGCTTGAGTACTTTGCGAAGGCGCTGACTAGAGGTTCATTCATTGCCGCGCATGACAATTGAGAAAGAAGCATGAAGCCGCAACTATTCGAGATTCCGGGCCGGTGGAAAGGTAAGCTCTACATTGTTGCGCGGCCGCGTGGAGGGGATTGGCTGGATGATGAGCTGGCCAGTCTGCATGGCGCTGGGGTGGATGTATTGGTTTCGCTTTTGGAGCCTCAAGAGGCTGGACAACTTGGACTGGGCTCGGAAGAGGAAGCTGCGGTAAGAGCTGGTTTGGAGTTCTTTTCATTACCTGTAAAGGATCGAGGTGTGCCCTATTCCAGAAGCGAGTTTGCCGCTGCAGTTTCGCGGTTGGAAGCGGATCTTGAGTCTGGAAGAGCGGTAGCGATTCTTGTGGAGAGCGGGGTTTGCGTAGAAGAGGCAGTGGAATTGGTGAGCAAGGTGCGCGGCGTGGCTGTGCCAGAGACCGCAGAGCAATTGGAATGGTTGCGCGGAATTCTGAGCGGCGTACGCTTTCTGTAATGGGGATTGCTATTGCAATTCGGTCTATTTGAGGTTTTTCTCGAAGAGTTTCAATATGCGTCGGTATTCGTCGGTCCAGCTTGAGGGTTCTACGAAGCCATGGTCTTCTACTGGGTAGCTGGCTAGTTCCCAGTTTTCTTTTCCGAGTTCGATCAGACGCTGGACGAGGCGGACGCTGTCCTGGTAGTGGACGTTGACGTCTACCATTCCGTGGGCTATTAGCAGTGCGCTCTTTAGGCCCTGGGCGTGGTAGATCGGGCTGCTTTTGCGGTAGGCTTCGGCGTCTTTTTGGGGTTCGTTCAGGATGTTCGAAGTGTAGCCGTGGTTGTAGTGGGCCCAGTCTGTTACTGGCCTTAGTGCAGCCCCTGCGGCGAAGGTATCGGGGCTGGTGAAGAGGGCCATTAGAGTGATGAAGCCGCCGTAGCTGCCTCCGTAGATTCCGATCTTTTTTGGGTTGACGCCCTGGGCGGTGGCTAGCCATTTGGCGGCGTCGAGATGGTCCTCCAGATCCTTGCCTCCCATGAAGCGGTAGATGCCGGTGCGCCAGTCTCTGCCGTAGCCGGAACTAGCTCTGTAGTCGATGTTTAATACCGTGTAGCCGGCGGCTGAGAGGATGTGGTGGAACATGTACTCGCGGTAGTAGTTGGGCCACCAGCGGTGGACGTTTTGCAGGTAGCCCGCTCCGTGGACGAAGATCACTGCGGGGCCGCCGCGGCGGGTTGTGGTGGGCTTGATCAGGTGGCCGGGAATCTTCTTGCCGTCTCTGCCTGGAATCTCTACGATCGCGGGTTCGATCCATTTGCGGGCCAGGAATTCGGGGGACGGTGAAGTAGTGATTTGCTGGAGTTTCGCGCCTGACTTCTTCTCTCCAATGAAGACTTCGTCGGGCTTGGTGGTGAAGCTGTAGATGTCGGCGATCCAGTTTTCGTCTCTCGATAGAACTACGTTGTGTTCGCCAGGGGCGGTGGTGATTTTGGTTCTTACGCCGTTTGAAGGATCGAGCGAATAGAAGTGGCGTTCGTAGGGGCTGCCTTCACTTGTTGTGATGTAGAAGAGGAGCTTGTCTTTGGATTGCTCGACGTTGGTTAGTTCGTAGTTGCCTGAGGTGAGGGGCTTGGGGTCGCCGCCGGCGAAGGGTTGCAGATAGAGGTGGCTGAAGCCTGTGACTTCGCTTTGGTAGAAGATCAGGTTGCCGAGGAAGCCGATGCGGAAGATGCCGGGGCCGCCGATCCAGGCATCGTCATGATCGTGGGTTAGGATGCGGGCTTTGGCGGTTGCAGTGTCGAGAGCCATGCGCCAGAGG
>CAZZGS010000738.1:0-2945 GCA_964653845.1 uncultured Bryobacter sp. | reverse complement strand
ATATTGGCCGGGCAGCGTGGGCGAAGTCTCCGAACAGTTTTAAGGGAGCGATGCTGCTGATCGATTCGAGTCTGGCGAGCAAGACCCGGCCGTAGTCGATGGTTTGCTCGTCAGCCGGAATCCAATAAAGGATTCTGGAATCCTTGGGGGAGAAGCGGGGATCCCTGCCACCTTCGGAATTGCGGATGCGCTCAACCGGGCCGCCGCCGGCTGACATTCTTGCGAGAGTCCCCCCATCTTGATCGATGCGGAAGATTAAGATCTTGCCGTCGGGGCTCAAGGTGGGCATTTCGTGGCTGAATTTTCCGCTTGTCAGTCGTGAGGGTGTACCGCCGTTTAGCGGTTGGCGCCAAAGATTGAGCAACCCCCCGCCATCGCGATCAGAGGAGTAGACGACGAAGGCACCGTCCTGGGAGACGGTCATTGAATTGGAGAAAGCGCTGGCTTCGGTAAGGCGATTGATCCGCGTCCGCATCAGATTGGGCGCGGCGGGCTGTTGAAGTCTTTGCCAAGACACGATGCCAACTCCGAAAAGCGTTATCAATGCCACAAAGAGTGCGCTGCGCACCAAAGAGGCGAGATGGGCAGGGGACCGAAACCATCCCGCGACCAGCACCGGCAAAATCCCAAATCCCAGCGGCCCCGCGAGTAACATCAAATGCCCCGATCTCCAACCTTTCTTCGAGACGGATTTTCTCAGCGTCACCTCACCGGCTACTGAACGCATAACCTCTACTGCCGAAATAGGTCGCAGCTCAGGCTCGGCTTCGAGACAGCTCAAGATGGCATGCTCCCAAGCGGACGGCAGCTCTTCGGCCCTTTGGCTGGGCGGAATAGGAGCTTCCCAAATACGCTGATAATAAATGGCGCCAAGTGACCCCGCATCGAACGCTCTCGACTTTGTGACGCACTCATCCAACACTAATCCAAAGGCATAAAGATCACTTGCCGCCGTCAACTTCTGGTTCTTCAATAGTTCTGGTGCCATGAAATACGGCGCACCGGCCTGTACATCTGCCGAAGACTCATACCCTCTCGCATCCCCGTTGTCTACCAGAGGCTTCGAAAGCCCAAAATCCATCACTACAGCGCGTTTATTGCCATTGGACTGATCCACCAGCATAATGTTGCCCGGCTTCAAATCGCGATGCAAAATCTGCGCCGCATGCAGGGCATCGAGTGCCTCAGCCACTTGTCGAAGCAGGTCTCTGGTTTCATCCAAACCCAATGGACGCCGTTCCCGCAACACTTCTTGCAGAGTGCGGCCATGTAGCCATTCCATTGTTAGGCAGACTGTAACAGTGCCATCCGTTTCACGATGCTCAATCAGATCGAAGACCCGGCACAGGTTATGGTGCGAAACCTCTCGCGCCATCAACACCTCGCGCTGAAATCGTTCGCGGGCCTCCACATCCGCAGCGAGTTCCGAGCGAATGGTCTTGAGGCCCAATCGAAGCCGCAACCGCTCATCAAATGCCTCGTAAACTTCCCCCATGCCGCCACGCCCATGAAACCGCATAATCCGAAATCGCCCGGCGACCAACTGCCCCTCACAAAATACTGACCCCAGGCTAGTACTCGGGCTCTCACTGCTCAGAAAACCCTTGGATGCTCCGCGCCCCTCGAGTATCTCTGTCACCGCCTGGCCCAATTCCGATTGCTCCGCACAAATCTGCTCGAGATACGCTGACCGGGCCGGTTCCTCCATTTCCAGCGCCGCCCCAAACAACTCCTTCATTCGCTCCCGCAAGGCCGCCTTCATGATTCGCTTACCAGTTCGGTAAAGAGCCAGGCGCGGGCGAGTTGCCAGTCTCGCTTGGCCGTCCGCGCCGTAACCGTAAGCACCTCTGCGATCTCTTCAAAATTCAGCCCGCCAAAGTATCGTAATTGCACTACCTGCGCTGCCCGGGAATCTTTCAAGGCGAGTCTCGCGAGTATCTGGTCAATCGCCAACACTTCAATTAAAGGATCTCCGGGCTTCCCCAACTCGAGGTTTGTTGCGGAGATAAGAATACTTCCCGATCCACGCTTGTCTGAGTTTTTAGCCCGCGCATAGTCCACTAAAATCCGTCGCATCGCCTCCGACGCGATTGCCAGAAAATGCGCTCGATTCTTCCAGGTCACTAGATTTTGTCGAACCAGGTGCAGGTAGACTTCACCAACAAGCGCCGTTGGCTGCAGTGTATGGTCGAAACGCTCATGCTGCATCCGAATGGCCGCCACTCGTTTCAGTGCCGGATAGAGAATCGAGAACAACTCTTCACGAGCAGTCGGCTCACGCCATCTGAGAAGCAGCGCTGTCACTTCATCGGATTCGGCCAGATTATTGTTGAGATCCATTGGAAACTCAATCCATGTCTTTGTGAGATCTAAAATCATACTAGTTGCTCAAACGCGAGTCAAGAGACTCCTCCTAATAGGTGGTGGGCTTGCGATAGTACGCGAGATACTCACTCAAAAAGGGACAAATCTTTGCATTTAAAATCGGGATCGCAACGTCGATTTCAAAATCGCCAATCCGAATAGCCCTTTGGCTTGAAATACAAATCTATGAATTCGAACAAGATCGCCCAAGGCAAACACCACGCGAAATCTTCCAACTAACTCCAAATCAACCGCTTCACCCTATCCTCAATTAAAGCAAGGCCTTCCAGATAGGGTGAATTTCTTCCTGGCATGGGTTAAGGCCTTCGAGCTTCGCAACTCAGACGATCCAGCTTTTTTGAACATTAAGCTTTTGCGAGTCACAACAATTTTCAAAAATCTTTTACCCCTAACCCACTCATTCCAAACAAAACCCGCCAGCCCCAAACATTAAGCCCTCCTACCCGCCTGCTAAGTTCTGCTCAGGAGAAATCCAATGAACAATGAACAGACTGAAGAACAGAACATAGCCAACGACCCATCGACCGTGGAAACCCCACGCAAGAAAACCATGACCGAAG
>CAZZGS010000737.1:0-2947 GCA_964653845.1 uncultured Bryobacter sp. | reverse complement strand
AGGGCCCCTGCGATTGCGGCCGGCCCGGCAACAATCACTGGACTCGGGTCCTCCAGAATCTGTCGAGCCGCCGCGCGAATGTCCGCGTCGGTTTCTCCATCGATCACGCTTGCTTCTATGGTGCCAAGACAGGCCTGAATTGAGCTGGAGCGCAGCGGATTCAGCTTGTCTTGGCCCATCGGCGTTTGATGCACAGGGATGCCGTCCACCAGTAATTCGCCATTGCGGACTGTTCTGCCCAAGGCAGGGTAGGCGGGCACAAAGACGATTCTGCGATCTGGGAATACTTTTGCAAGTGCGCCGAGTTCTGCGCTGATATTGCCGCGTAACGTAGAATCGGTCTTCTTGTAGATCAATTTCTGGTCGATGCCTCTCGCAAGAGTCTCAACCCGCAAGGCGGCTTCAGGTCCACTCAGATGTCGCGTTTCTGTGTCGAAAACAAGGATTCCTCCAGACCTCGGGACGAGCCTGGTTGTGACACGAGTCTCCAGGCCCATGGCGGCAAATTTCGAGCCGGCTTCGAGCGCTCCGGTGAGGTCGTCAGCAATAGCGAAAATCGAAGGGTGATCCAAGTGATTTCTTACAGCCTACAAGACTTGCCTAATTCCGCTTTGTGAAACAGAATTATGAGTGCATGAACATCAGCCTATTTCTGTTCCTTGGAACTGCCATTACTCTCCTGGCGCAGGATGGGTTCGTACGAGACGCACAGCCGCTGCTGAAGCAGTATTGCCTTGGTTGCCACTCCACAGCCCGGCACATGGGAGATCTCGACCTCGAACGCTTCACGTCGAATGCAGAAGTTCTCAAGCACACCAAAGTCTGGCAGAGTGTGGTTGAGCAGGTCTCAATTGGTGAGATGCCCCCGAAAGGCATGCCTCAGCCTTCGGCGGAAGAACGCGCGCGATTGCTCGATTGGGTTCGTTCGGCGTTGCGCCAGGCAGCAATCGCCAAGGCTGGGGATCCTGGGCCCGTTGTCCTTCGAAGACTAAACAACGCAGAGTATACGTACACAATTCGCGACCTCACCGGAGTGTCGACACTGGAACCAACCAAAGAATTTCCTGCCGACGGGGCCGCTGGGGAGGGCTTCACGAACACGGGCAACTCGCTGGTGATGTCGCCATCCTTGGTCACGAAATATCTCGACGCCGCCAAAGGGATTTCAAGCCATGCCGTGCTTCTACCGGATGGCATCCGCTTCTCAGCTTCTACTTCGCGACGTGATTGGGCGAGTGAAACCTTGAACGAGATCCGCTCTTTCTACAACCAATTCACCGAGGCCGGTGGAGTTGAAACAGTGACTCAGCAAGGCATTGCACTCGACAAGAATCGTGGCGGCACGCTGCCGCTCAAGAAGTACCTCAGTGCCTCCCTTGCTGTTCGAGCTGGCAGGAGTCTGGAGAGTGCAGCCCGTGAACAAGGATTGAAAGCGAAGTATCTGGGTCTTCTTTTCCAGCTCATGACGTCAACAAAACCATCACCTTTGTTGGAAGGCATCCGCCGGAAGTGGCGCACCGCGCAAGCGGCAGATGTGCCCGCAATTGCGAACGAAATTGAGGAGTGGCAACAGACTTTGTGGAAGTTCAGCAGTGTCGGTCACATCGGCAAACTCGATGGGCCCAAGGCCTGGATGGAACCGGTTACACCCATCGTTTCGCGGCAGGAATTCCGCACCAAATTGACTCCGCCTACAGGCAGTAATGAGGTAAAGCTCTTTCTGGTTGCCGGGGATGCCGGTGATGGAAGCACAGGCGACAATGTCATTTGGCAAGAACCTCGCATCACAATCCCAGGCCGTCCGCCCGTGCGGCTGCGCGATATCCGGGCACTTGCAGGCACACTCTCCAAGCAACGCGAGCTTATCTCTTCTGCAACGGAGCAGACCCTCAATGCCGCCGCTGGCCTCGATGCCTCCGACGTCGATCCAGGGGCCAGAAAAGCCTGGTTCGATTATCTTGGGCTTGGGCTCAACAACTCGCTGAAGCTCGACTATCTTTCGAACAAGATAGAAAAGTCGGGAACATTCACATTCATACAAGGTTGGGGGGGAGGTAAGACTCCATCGCTGCTAGCTAATTCCGGGGACCAGCAAGTACGCATCCCCGGCACAATGAAGCCTCATGCGGTTGCGATGCTGCCTACGGCGACGCACTACGCTGCTACTGGCTGGCTTAGTCCAATTGCAGGAGCATTGCGAATCGATGGGACGATCACTCCAGCGCACGCCGAGTGCGGCAATGGGGTCGTATGGTCACTGGAATTACGGCGTGGCGGAACTCGTCAACGTCTGGCAGAAGGTAAAGCTCGCGGTGCAGGAACGACGGTGCGGGTGGGCCCGTTTGAGAAAGTTTCGGTGCGTCCAGGAGACCTCATATCTATCCTCATCGGCCCCAACGACGGCAATGCTTCATGTGACCTTATGGATCTGGAACTCAATCTCTCCGGCGGCGGCAAGGATTGGTCTCTGACTCGCGATGTCTCAAGCTCTGTACTCTCCGCCAACCCTCACGCCGATGCATCTGGTAGCGCAGGCATTTGGCATTTCTATAGTGAGCCAGTGGCTGGTGCTGGAAGTGGCACTGTCATCCCGAAAGGATCCCTGCTCGCCCGATGGCAGGCAGCAGAGGAGCCGAGCGAAAAGCGTCAGTTGGCGCAAGCCCTGCAGAAGCTGCTGACTTCGCCTCCTCCAGCAACCAATACTCCTGACGGGGCTTTGTTCCGTCAACTCACATCGCTTGCCGGGCCGCTATTCGCTGGGGTGACGGGTGGCTCCGTATCCTCGCCATGGGGACTGGACCCTGCTCTCTTTGACGGCGAGAACCTGCGCACCAATGCACCGTCGGTGATTGAGTTTCAACTCCCCGCAGATCTCGTGGCTGATGCCGAGTTTAGTGTTGAAGGGATTCTCGATCCTGTTGCTGGTGCTGAAGGTAGCGTGCAACTC
>CAZZGS010000736.1:0-2951 GCA_964653845.1 uncultured Bryobacter sp. | reverse complement strand
GCTTTATCATGCTCGCCACCGAGACACTTTTACCAGGTTTTGTTTTGCTCTTTTTTGGAATTGGTGCCGTTTTTATGGGCTTCTTCCAATTGCTCTTCCCGGGCGTTCCGCTCTGGATTGAGCTACTGATCTTCCTGGGCGTCTCTACAGCATGGCTGGCCATGTTCCGTGTAAGACTGGTCGCCTACATCGAGAAGCGAAATCCGCCGAAGAAGGTCGACTCAATCGAAGGCGCAACGGCAATCGCGGTGGATGACATTGGCCCGATGCAAGTCGGCAAGGCAGAACTGCGCGGAGCTTCCTGGAATGCACTCAATCTCGGCGACGCACCGATCTCAAAAGGTCAGCGCTGCCTGGTCGAAAAGATGGACGGACTCACACTTCATATTCGGGCCGTGTAGAATAGGCGCAATGGAAGCCCTATTCGCAGTAGTTGCACTGACAATCCTTTTCTTCATCGTTCTTGCCAAAACGGCAGTTGTAGTTCCGCAGCAGAACGCATACGTCGTCGAGCGGCTTGGTAAATTCTCAGGTGTATTGCCCGCAGGATTTCACATCCTGATTCCCTTCATCGATGTGATCCGCTACCGGCACGTACTTAAGGAAAACGCTATAGATATCCCGGAGCAAATCTGCATTACGCGCGACAACGTGCAGGTTGGTGTAGACGGGGTTCTTTATATGAAGGTGCTCGATGCAGAGCGGGCCTCCTACGGCATCTCTAATTTCTCGTTCGCTATCTCTCAACTGGCCCAGACAACGCTGCGCAGTGAGTTGGGCAAGATTGAACTGGACCGCACCTTCGAGGAGCGAACCAACATCAACACCAACATTGTGAGCGAGCTGGATAAGGCCACCGAGCCCTGGGGGATCAAGGTCTTCCGCTATGAGATCAAGAACATCACCCCGCCGGCCGACATCCTTGGGGCAATGGAAAAGCAGATGCGTGCCGAACGCGAAAAGCGCGCCACTATTCTGACTTCAGAGGGCACTCGCGATGCTGCCATCAATACGGCTGAAGGTGAAAAGCAACAGACCATCAAGAAGTCCGAGGCCGCCAAGCAACGCCAGATCAACGAGGCTGAAGGTCAGGCAGAGGCCATCCTTTCCATCGCCCGCGCAACAGCGGAAGGCATCAGGGAAGTAGCCGAGACGATTCAGATGCCCGGAGGCATGGAAGCGGTTCAGTTGCGTCTGGCCGAGAAGTACATCGAGCAGTTTGGCAATCTCGCAAAGACCGGCAACACCATGATCGTGCCTTCAAACGTAGCAGACGTGAGCGGCATGTTGGCCAGTGCAATGTCGATCATTCAGCAAAAGCGTCCTGCATGAGTTCTGCCTGGCTTAACACTGAGCTTGAGATCTATGAGAGCCATGTAGGGCTGGACACCATAGGCCAATCCGCAGCGATTCGAGAAGCGATCAGGGAAGCAACCGAAAGTCTAAAGCCCAAGAGCTTCCTGTATTTGGGTTGCGCCGGCGGCAATGGCCTCGAAGCCTTCTCAACCCAACGAGTAGTGGGGCTTGATCTCAATGAAACTTACCTCGTCAGGGCACGCGAGCGTTGGCCCGCCGCCGAGCTAATCCAGTGTGATCTCAATCACGAGCTGCCCAAACTGGGATCCTTCGACCTGGCTTTTGGGGCTCTCGTTTTTGAGTACATCGAGAATCTACAGGGGCTCCTCGATCAATTGTCGGAATGCGTGAGCGGGCATTTGGTTGTACTGATCCTGGCAACGCGTGAAGGCGCCCCAGCAGTCTCGGATTCGCCCTACCGGGAGATGCTTCAGCCGGTCGGTTCCGAGTTCAGGTACCTCTCAATTGAAAGCTTCCTCGATACAGCGGCCCGGACAGGATTCGAAGTTGCCGGGCAGAAAGAAATTGCCTTGCCAGCGGGGAAGTATTTCGTTTCCGTAACGCTAAGAAGACGACTATGATGGATTTGAAGTGGTCGTGACTGCCAATAGTGAATTCCATCTGGGCCTCGATCCATCTCAGGTGCGTGCGGCTCTGGATCGTGTGCTTTCGAGCCCTAAATTTCGCAAGAGCCAATGCCACAGCGAGTTCTTGAGATTCGTTGTCGAAAAGCGGTTGAAGCCCGAGCCGATTCGCGAAGAAGAAATCGGAGTCAGCATTTACAGGCGCGATCGTGACTATGATCCAAGCGAGGACGCCATCGTGCGAGTCGAGGCTTCCAGACTCAGGGCGCGATTGAAGGAATATTACGAGGATGCGGGCGTTGGCCAGAACCTGCGCTTCGATATTCCCAAAGGTACTATCTCACCAGTAATCATCATTGAGGGAGCCGCTATGCAAACGCAGGAACAAGGAATTTGGATGTGGACCGGGATCTTGGTGGCTGTTCTTGGAATGCTGATCCTGGCTGGCGTCGTCTGGCGCGCGTTGAGCTAAGGAGTGGCCTTGGGCGCTGGTGGCGGACTCTTGCGCAGCTCCTCAAAATACTTCTGTACGTAGTTCTGGAAAATCAGCGGTACTTCATCACGATGGATCACACCGGAGGTGTCGGAATGCGCAGCGGATTTCTCTGAGTAGCCGGTCTTGAGCGCTTGCGACTTTGAGCTCGAAACTTCGATCATCATCTCGCCCTGCAGGTTTTGAGCCCGCTTGCCGAAGACTTCGCTGATCTTGCCCATCGCGCGCTGCTGCTCTGCCAGTTGGACGTCCTTGTTCCCATCCTGTTTACCCGTGCCAGACTTCTGATCCCCATTCCATGGCTGGTTGGACTTATCGCCGCCCTTGGCCTGCTGGTTGGGGCTCTTCTCGTTGCCTTCACCCTGCTGCTGGCCATTCGGGTCGTTCTGCTGCTGGCCGTTGGCCTGCTGCTTGCCTTGAGACTGTTGGCCCTTATTGGCCTGCTGTTGCTGCTGACCGTTACCCTGCTGGCCGTCTTTCTTATCCTGGGCCTGCTGCTGTTGGCCATCAGACTTGTC
>CAZZGS010000735.1:0-2952 GCA_964653845.1 uncultured Bryobacter sp. | reverse complement strand
CCTGTATCTTAAAGCTCTGTCTCAGGGTCTCGATGTGCTCCTGTAGCAGGATGGCGATAGAATAGGCCTCCTCGCCGGAAGCGCAGGCGCAAACCCAAACCCGCACCGGGGCACCGGCCGGTTTGCCTTCAAACAGACGCGGAACCACCTTCGACTCCAGAACGGCAAAGGCCTCCGGGTCGCGAAAGAAGCTGGTGACGCCGATCAATAAGTCGCCAAAAAGGGCTTCGGCTTCCGCCGGGTTTTGCCGCAGATGGCGCAAGTAATCTTCCATCCGCTCGATCTGGTGGACGGCCATACGCCGCTCCACCCGGCGAACAAAGGTGTTCTGCTTATACTGGGAGAAATCGTGACCGGTGTGATCGCGAAGCACGAGGCAGATTTTCTTCAGCGTGTCGCCTACCTTGTGGCTCGGCTCAGCCGCCGGAAAAGGCGTACTGTCGAAAGCGTAACCGGCATAGGCGATGATCTGGGCCGGCATCTCCGCCGGGGGCAGTATGTAATCCATCAGCCCGGTGGCGATGGCGCTGCGCGGCATGCCGTCGTATTCAGCGGATTCCGGCTTCTGGGCGATCACCAGACCGCCCTCGCTTTTCACCGCACGCACCCCAAGCGTACCGTCGCTACCAGTGCCGGAGAGCACGATGCAGATCGCCCGCTCGCTCTGGTCCTGGGCCAGGGAGCGAAAGAAAAAGTCGATCGGCAGACGTTGGCCGCGGGGGGCGGAGGGTTCCAGCAGTTGGAGCGCGCCGTTGAGCAGCGCCATGTCCCGGTTGGGCGGGATGATGTAGGTACAGTTGGGCTGCACCTTCATCCCATCCTCCACCTCGTACACATGCATGCGGGTGTAGCGCTGAATGAGGCCCGTAAGGATGCTCTTGTGGTCCGGCGCCAGGTGCTGCACCAGCACAAAAGCCATCCCCGGATCGCGGTCGGCGGGCATGCCGGAAAAAAAGGCCTCGAAGGCCGCCAGTCCGCCTGCCGAGGCGCCGATGCCGACGATCGGAAAGCGGGCGCCCGGCTCCGCCTGTGGATCTTCCACAACGGTATCGGGTGCCGGGAGGGGGTGCTGGTTCGTCAGTGGATTCTCATTAACTACCATTTCACTGCTCCTTGTGGCGGCCTTTGTGTTGGCGGTGTCCGCAAGCACTTGTGTTAGACATCATAACCGTATTACTCCTGCATCGGGTAACTCGCGGAATTCCTACTTTGGCCCTCAACCCTCCTATGCGATATCGTAGAAGCGCTCACCATGAAGCTTCAACCTCTCATCATGCATTTGGATGGCCTCTGCCGAAAAGACAACTTGGCCAACGCCCTCCCGTCTTCCGACCAGCTCATCAGCATCGATCTCCCCGTCGGTGCCGGTCCAAAAGCCAAAAACCTCAACTCCGACGTCCGCACCATACAGGAAGCCCTCAACAAAATCAAGGCCATCGACGGCGGCCCCAAAGTCCCCCTCGCCGTAGACGGCCTCTGTGGCCCCAAAACCAACAAAGCCATCTTCGATTTCCAGTTCAAGCAATTCGGAATCAGAGGCGCAGACACCCTCATCGAGCCAGGCAAGCAAACCATCCAGCGCATCAACCAGCTCCTCTTCTCAAACCTCCCGGTAGACCCCTCGGTCAATCTCGACATCCGCGCCAAACTCGTCTCTCATCTCGACATCGTCGCCCGCGCAATCCACGCCGCACAGGCTAATCTGATGCAGGCCCTCCTGCCGGCGGGCAGCCTCTTCGGCGGCCCCGGCATAGACCGCGTCAACCGCCACTTCGCCCTCGACACTCTCAAACCGGAAAAGCGCGAACCAGCCATCCGCAACATCCTCCAGGTCTTCAACAAATACAAGGAATGCCTCCTCCTCCCACCCGAACTCGAGCTCGGCTTCCTCGGCGCGGGCGCTTTCGTAGCCGACAAAACCGGCGACCCCCGCATTGCCTTCGCCTTCGCCAACGGCTTCTTCCGCAAAGGCGAAATCGAACCCGACCGCAAGATTCCAATGGACCGCATCCACCTTGGCCGCCGTGCCTTCTTCGCTCTCACCGACAGCGAATTCTGCGCCTTCATCATGCTCCACGAGATGGCCCATTTCGTCGGCTTCCCGGACAAAACTTTCATCGGCGACAACGGCCGCGGCTGGTTCACCGACATTACGATAAAACCGTTAAGTGTCGAAAGCCGTCTCCACAATGCCGATTCCTACGCCACCTTCGCCGCCGAATGCCGAACTCAAAACTCCGCTAAACCGCCTTACGTAATTGCCGCAACCACATCGAGATAACCAACGAATGCTCAGCAGAAGACAATTTCTCGCCACCACAGCTCTCCCACTCTACGCCCTCGCCGCCCCCCTCAAAGGCAAGGTCAAAATCACTGACGTCAAGTGCATGATCATCCGCGGCACCTGGGATTGGAACCTCGTCAAGATCGAAACCGACGCCGGCATCTCAGGCATCGGCGAAGCCTATTGGGGCCCCGGCGTCAAGGATCTGATCCTCACCCAGCTCAAGCCCCTCATCATCGGCGAAGATCCCCTCAACGTCGACAAGCTCTACACCAAAATGCTCATGAAGAGCGCAGGCGCCGGAGCCATCGGCGGTGTCACTGTAACCGCTGCCAGCGGCATCGAAATCGCCCTCTGGGATCTTGCCGGAAAACTGCTCCAGACCCCCGCCATCAACCTCCTCGGTGGCCGCTTCCGCGACCGCGTCCGCTTCTACCGCACCCTGCAAACCTTCATGCCGGTAGACGACCGTTCCGCCTACAAACGCGGACTAGCCGCCGCCAAAGCCGAACCCTTCGGCTGGACCGCCTTCAAGGTCCAGGGCGACGGAATCCCCCGCAACGTCGATCCAGACCATAAGGAAATTGGGCACGACCCCTACACCCGAGGCCTCACGGCGAAAGACCTCCGCCGCATCGCAACCGGCATGGAATGGGTCCGTGAAGAAC
>CAZZGS010000734.1:0-2959 GCA_964653845.1 uncultured Bryobacter sp. | reverse complement strand
ATGTAAGCAGGCTTGCGGCAATGCCAGCCAAGCCCTCCCTGCTCGATTTCTTCAAGCTCCGCTTCTACCCCGCCACCCACATCCTGCAAAGCGCCGACAAGGCACTCACCTCCGGTATGCCCGAAGAAATCGTTCTTGCCTGTCTCCTCCATGATTCCGCTCACGCCCTCATGAAAGCCGACCACGGCTGGTGGGCCGCCCAACTCTACGAGCCCTACGTCTCACCCAAAGTCACATTTGCGATCCGTTTCCACCAGGCCCTGCGCTTCTTCCCAGACCCAAGCGTCAACTACGAATACCCGATCCTCTACAACAAGATCTTCGGCAAAGACTACGTCCCTCCGGAATACATCAAGCAAGCCCACGACTACGCCCGCAAACACAAGTTCTACATGGCCGCCCGCTTGGTCACCGTCAACGACCTTTACTCCTTCGACCCCAACCATGTTGTCGACCCGGCCAAGTTCACCGACATCATCGGCCGCCACTTTAAGCAGCCCAAAGAAGGATTGGGCTACGACAATTCTGCCGTAGCCCATATGTGGCGAACGATCATCAATCCCGACGTGGGGCTCTAGTAGCTAAGCTTCTTCAAATACTCAGCCGACAACTTCAAGCTATCCAGCGGATTCCCAGGCGTCTGATCCTGCTCGACAAAAAAGTGCTTCGCCCCAGCAGCCAAAGCCGCGCGCATCACCGGCGCAATCTCAATCACGCCCGTGCCCACGGTCTGGAAAGCTTCCTTGGGCACTCGCTCGTTATACTGCGGAGCCATCTTCGTCACGTTCTTCAAATGCACCAGCGGAATGCGGCCTTTGTACTTCTGAAACACCTCAACCGGAGGCACCCCAGCCACCTGGCTCCACATAATGTCAAACTCAAGGCCCACCAACTTCGCATCGGTATTCTTCATCAGCACATCAATCAGACGGTCCCCAGTGCCCGCCACCGGCTCAAACTCAAAGGCGTGGTTGTGATAGCAGAGCTTCAGGCCAGCAGCCTTCGCACGGGCACCCGTCTTGTTCAACACATCAGCCAGCTTCTTGATCACCTCAACACCGCCTCGATCGGCAGGCGCAATATACGGGCAAACCACATACTCGATCCCCTTAGCCTTCGCGTCATCGAGAGTCGGGTTCAGCTTGTCGATGTCCTTAAAGAAATAGCTCGTATCGATATGCAGGCTCACCGGCTTCAGCTTGGTCTGCTTGAGTGAAGACCACACCTTGTCCATATTGCCGCGAATCACTTCGGCTTCTGTATAACCAAGCTCTTCAAGCGACTTCAGCGTCTCAAGCGGCTTTGCATCAATGATCGAACGCAGCGTATAGAGCTGCGCACCAAAAGTCTTCAGGGTCTTTGCTTCAAGGGAGGGCAGGGCCAAAGCGGCACCGGCAACAAGGCTTCGTCGGGTCATAGACATATCACTCAATATCTTATGCCACAAAGAAAATGGCCGGAACCATTTTCAGGTTCCGGCCTTGAGCGAGACTAACGTAGTTTGCGACTCTCGTTTGTCGAACTGTTTTAGAAAAGACTAGTCGCCGAGGGCGCCAGCGGTTTCTTCCTTCTTCGGAGCGGCAGGCGCGATACCCATCAAGCCGGCGGGCTTGATCGAGTCGAGGGAAATAAAGCCCTGTACCGTCTGCTCCTTCAGGATTTCCTTGCGGTACAGCTTTTCCATTTCCTTGTGATGTTCCGCTTCCCTGATCGCCTGGGCACGTGCACGCAGCTTCTCTTCGCGGGCGTTCTTGGCGATACCCTGAGTGTCGAGATCGGTCTGCTTGCCAGCGTCGACAGCTTCCTGATTCAGCTTGAGGCTGTGATCGATGGAGATCATGTCGACGTTCTTGTTGCCAGCGTAGATTTTGTGGCGGCCATGCTCTTCGTACCACTTGGTAAGGGTAGCGGTCATATGCATCTTCTCGACGATATTGCGCCAGCCCACACCGGTGTTGTAAGCGCAGAAGGAGATTTCGCCTTCCTGCGTGGCGTAGGGGATGATGCACTGTTCGGTACGGCGGAAGTCGTAGTTGAACAGATCCTGGAACCACATACCTGCGATGAACAGGAAGTTCCAACGGTCCTGGCGGCGAAGGTCGATGTCGGCCATCGTACGCTCGCCAGTCACCTTGCCGTAGCTCTTGCCCGAGGCACCCATCGACTTGTCAAACTTCTTGAGCAAGTCCATGATGCGGAAGTGGGTCGGAGCCTTGTACGGATCGTAGTTGCGGATCAGCGCGATCGAAACACCAAAGAGCGACCAGAACTTCGAGCGGGCTGCGTCGTTCAACTTCGCAACGTCCTTTGAAAACTGTGCTGCATTGAGGAAGGCGGTAACAGGCACAGCTTCCTTGGTTTCCTTGTCCACCATCACGGCCATGCCGATGCCGCAGTTCGGATGGCAGCCGCAAGACAACTGGCCCCAGTCGGCGGCCGGTCCGTGCACGAGGTCGGCAAAGTCAGAGAAGGTGCTCATGAACGAGATCGGGAACCAGTCGCGCTCAGGGATACCGATGCTGGTCTGATCCTTGACGTCATGGGCGAGGTGAGACAGCGTGTAGCGCTGTGCTTCACGGCGCTCCGGGGTAACTTCTTCGTCGCGGCCAGTGAAAGATACGGGCTGGAAGCTGAGGAAGGGGATCTTCTTGGGGTTATCCAGAGCAAACTGCACGATGCGTCCGACCTGCTCGTTGTTGATGCCGTTGATGATCGTGGTTACGGGAACGATGTCGATACCGTTAGACCAGCAATTTTCGATGGCGCGCATCTTGACGTCGAAAAGGTTGCCTACGGCGCGGTGCGAGTTGGCGGCGTTGCCGATACCGTCGAACTGAAGGTAGACGTAACGGAGGCCGGCTTCAGCGGCTTGCTTGGAAAACTCGACAGACTGCGCAAACTCGATACCATTGGTCGCGGCCTGTACGGAGTTGAAACCCACCTTGCGGGAGTAACGAAC
>CAZZGS010000733.1:0-2961 GCA_964653845.1 uncultured Bryobacter sp. | reverse complement strand
ATTAGGAGAATATTGTTACAAAATTGTTTTGCTGTGGCCCATTTGAGTCCGTTTTGGACCCTCCAGTTGCTGTAGAATCGATTGCAGAAGCTCGTTGATGGACTCAACATTGAACAATTCGCAGCCCACACAGGGCAAAAAGCGTCAGATTTTGCACGCGATCGTTGAGGCTTACCTCGATTCCGGCGAAGCTGTCTCTTCTTCCGCTATTGCGCAGCGCCGGTTTACGGGTTCTTCGCCATCATCGGCTACTGTACGGAACGCTATGGCGGAATTGACTGATCTTGGTTTCCTTACCCAACCTCATACGTCTGCAGGTAGAATCCCTACTCCACTGGCAATTCAGTCGTATGTAGCTTCTCTTGGCCAGGTGAAAGCCAATCCTGCAGAAGTTTCCAAGCTGCAGCAGCGGTTGAAGTCGATGCATTCTCTTTCTGACCGTGTGGAAGAGGGTTCGCATGTACTGACCGGATTGACTCGCAATGTGGGGATCACGGCTTCGGTGCCTCCCGCATCGCAGTTGCTGCACCAGGTGGAGCTACTTCCGCTTGCTGCGCGGCAATATCTGATGGTGGTAATTACTTCCGACCGTGCGATTCGCAACCAGGTCGTTAGTGTTTACCAGGATTTGCGCCCGGAAGACCTGATCGAGATGCGCAATTACATCAATCAGGAGTTTGCCGGGTGGACGCTGGCGGATGCGCGACGAGCATTGACTGAGCGCCTGCAGGATGAGCGAAACCAGTATCATTCTCTTCTAAAGCGTATTGAGATCTTTTATGCGCAGGGATTGTTTGAAGGCTCGGAAGGGCCAAGAGTGTTTCTTGATGGGGCCGCTTATCTTGTGGGCCTCGATTTGCATCTGACACGCGAGAAAATGCGGGAGCTGTTTCAGGCGCTCGAGCAAAAGCAGCAGGTATTGCAGATGCTGGATCAGTTTTTGCAGGGTTCGGATCAGACGCCTGCGGTTCAGGTCGGGCTGGGAGAAGCACATCCGGCGTTAAGTGAATTCTCACTGGTTGGAGTGCATGTTCCGCTGGGGAGCGGGATGACGGCTCGCGTTGCGGTGCTGGGACCGCTAAGATTGAATTATCCACGTACGATCGCAGCGGTAATGGAAGTGGGACAAGCTCTCGCTGAATCCGCTCTCTGATCGATAACGATTTTTACTACTCATAGAGGAAAGCAACATGACGGAGTCGAATGTCGACGCTGCCAATCCCGAAGTCGTGAACGAAAGCCACGCCGCTGCCGTTGACCTGGGGGCACGCATTGAATTCCTTGAACAGGAACTGGTTCGAGTTGAAATTGAGAAGCAGGATCTGCTGCGACTGGCTCAGAGCCGCCAGGCTGAATTTGAAAACTTCCGCCGGCGCTCTGAGCGCGAGCGGCATGAAACGGTAGACATGGCTGCGGCAGAAACAGTAAAAACGCTGCTCCCGATCTTTGATGACTTTGAGCGCGCCATTACCGTTGAGACCACCGATAGCAATTACGCCAAGGGCGTGATGTTGATCCACAACCGGATGCAGGAAGTGTTGCAGAAGATGGGCCTTGAAACCATCGACACGACCGGCCAAGTCTTTGACCCCAATCTGCACCATGGCATCGACATGGTGGAAACCGACGAAGCGGAGGATCAGTCGATTCTTGCCGAGTTTCAAAAGGGCTATCACTTTCGTAACAAGCTTCTGCGACCGGCTATGGTCCGCGTGGCAGTCAAGAAGTAGGCAATAGTGGCTGCAAAACGGGATTACTACGAAATCTTGGGCGTTGAACGTGGCGCCGACGATCAGACGTTGAAGGCTTCTTATCGCAAGCTGGCGATGAAATATCACCCGGACCGCAATCCGGATGACGCCAAGGCGGAAGAAATGTTTAAGGAAGCGGCTGAGGCTTATGGTGTTTTGAGCGATGGGCAAAAGCGCGCAGCTTATGATCGCTACGGGCATCAGGGTCTCTCTGGCACTGGTGGAGCTGGCGCTGACTCTGGCCAATACACTGACCTCAATGACATCTTTGGAGATTTCTTTGGGGATTTCTTTGGTGGCAGCAAGGGCGGCGGAGGTGGTGGACGTGGCGGGAATCGTCAGCGGCGCGGCGAAGATGTTCGCTACGACCTTGAGATTGAATTCGAAGATGCCGTACGCGGCACCTCGGTAGATATTCAGATTCCGAAGCTGGATCTATGCCCGCGCTGTGCAGGCGTTGGGGCAGAGAAGGAAGACGGGCTCACGCAATGCCCCACTTGCCGCGGGCGCGGTGAGCAGCTTTTCCAGCAAGGCTTCATGACGATTCGCCGCACTTGCAGCACTTGCGGCGGGCGCGGGCAGATCATTCGCCGGCCTTGTAAGGAATGCAAGGGCGAAGGCCGCCTGCGGAGCGAGAAAAAGCTGAAGGTGAACATCCCGGCAGGTGTCGATACAGGGACGCAGCTTCGCCTGAACAGCGAAGGTCAAGCGAGCCCGAATGGAGGACCGAGCGGCGATCTCTATGTGGTTTTGAGCGTCAAGGAGCATCCGGTCTTCGATCGCCAGGATTACGATCTGCATTGCACAGTGCCCGTGAATATTGTGCAGGCGACGCTGGGCACAGAAGTGGAGATCCCCACCTTTGAAGGGATCGAATCGGTGAAGATTCCTGAGGGGACTCAGCCTGGTACGCAGTTACGACTCAAGAATCGTGGTGTGCCGAGAGTGAATGCATCCGGGCGTGGAGACATGTATATCCATGTCGAGGTGCATATCCCGACCAAACTTTCGCGAGACCAGCGCAAGGTGTTTGAGCAGTTGAGGGAGAATCTGCCTGCGGCTGGGGCGGATGGCGACAAGGGCGGGCTCTTTGGCAAGGTGAAGAACCTCTTTCAGTAGAGGGGCACTGCGGAATCCCGGCGGCTTTCAGGCTAGACGATTTTGAAGGGCGAAGCTACGACCATTTCGGGAGCTATTTTCGCTGATTGGA
>CAZZGS010000732.1:0-2970 GCA_964653845.1 uncultured Bryobacter sp. | reverse complement strand
TGGCAACCTGTACGAACAGCACGGCCAGAACATTCAGCTCGACCTCGTCACCTGTTACACCGGTCACCCGCGGGGCTTCCGAGAATCGAGCGGCAAGGTCTATCGAATTCAGGACTACCGCGGTTGGGACGGTGCCAAGCGCCTCGCTGTCGAGCTGCGCAGCAAAAGCCCAACCGTCCTCGGCATCATCTGTGCCGGTGTGCCGATCATGGCCAAATGGAAGTGGCTTCTCTTTGCCGCTCTCAGGTCAAAGGTTTTTGTCATGAACGAAAACGGAGATTACTTTTGGGTCGACTATTCGAACTCAAAGCTGATCCTCCACTTCATGGCTTTTCGCGCCGGTATGTCGGGCGACAACAGTATCTGGCTGCCGCTGCGCATGCTGGTATATCCCTTCGGGATGGCCTACTTCGCCGCCTACGCGGCCTGGCTGCATGGAAGAAAATGGATAAGGAACTTATGAAAGCAATTCAGGTATTTGAAATCGGCGGCCCCGAGAAGCTGGTCTACAGCGACAGGGAAGTCCCGCAACCCGCTAAAGGCCAGGCTCTCGTCAAGCTTGCCGCCAGTGGCGTGAACTATATCGATGTCTACCATCGCACCGGCCTTTACCCGCAGCCCATGCCCTTCACTCCGGGTATGGAAGGCGCAGGCGTCGTCGAGGCTCTCGGCGAAGGCGTCACCGGCCTTGAGATCGGCCAGAAAGTCGCCTATGCCATGGCCATCGGCTCCTATGCCGACTACGCCGTCGTCCCCGCCTGGCAACTCGTCCCCGTCCCCGACGGCCTCGCCCTCGAAACCGCAGCCGCCGTGATGTTGCAAGGCATGACTGCCCACTACCTCGCGCACTCCACCTTCAAGTTGGAGCCCGGTATGACCTGCGTTGTCCACGCCTGTGGCGGCGGCGTTGGCCTCCTGCTCACCCAGATCGCGAAGATGCGCGGAGCGATGGTCATCGGTACCACCAGTGCCGCCCCCGGTTCGGCTAAATATGAACTCGCCCTCAAGGCCGGTGTCGACATCATCTCCAACTATGAAGACTTCAACGCCAAAGGCGTCCATGTCGTTTATGACAGCGTTGGCGCCACTACTTTTGAGGCCAGCCTCAACGCCCTGCGTCCGCGCGGCATGATGGTCACCTACGGCAACGCCAGCGGCCCTGTCCCCGACTTGAGCCCGCTCAAATTGGCCCAGAAGGGAAGCATCTTCCTCACCCGGCCAACCCTTGGTCACTACGCCGCCACGCGCGACGAACTCATCTGGCGCAGCGGCGATCTCTTCCAGTGGCTACAGGACGGCTCGCTCTGGCTTCACGTCGAGAAGACCTTCCCGATGTCCGACGCCTCCGAGGCGCACCGCGATCTCGAAAGCCGCAAGACCAGTGGCAAGCTGCTGTTAAAGAATTAACATGCAGTCGCCGTAGCTGAAGAAGCGATAGCGCGCGGCTACGGCATGTTGATAAGCCCGCATCGTGAGGTCGTGGCCCGCAAAGGCCGCGACCAGCATGATCAGGCTCGACTCCGGCAGATGGAAGTTCGTCAGCATCGCCCCAACGGCTTTAAACTCATAGCCTGGGGTGATAAAGATGTTAGTCTCCCCCATCCCCGGCTCCATCGTGGTCTCAAGCGTCCTTACGCTGGTAGTCCCGATGCAGACCCGGCGCTTGGCGGCCTTCACCTTGGCCGAAGCCTCCGGGCTGATCTCATAAAACTCGTGGTGCAGCGTCAGCGTCTTCAGGTTCTCCTCAGTTAGAGGCTTGAAGGTGCCAAGGCCCACATGCAAAGTCACCTCGGCGATCTCGGCGCTCACCGCAGCCAGGATCTCCGGTGTAAAGTGCAGACCCGCCGTGGGTGCCGCAGCCGCACCCGCGTTTTTGGCAAAAACAGTCTGATAGCGTTCCTTGTCGCTCTCCTCATCGGGCCGGTCGATGTAGGGCGGTAGCGGAACGTGGCCAATCGATTCGATGGAACCGCTACCCTCGAATTCAACCTCGCGCTCGCCATTGTCCAGGTGAGCCGTGATGGTGGCCGTCAGATCCGGTGCCAGCACTACCTTCTGGCCGACCAGCAACTTCTTGCCTGGCCGCACCAGTGCCCGCCAGCGCGTGGCCTCCACGTTGAGCGCCCGCAGCAGAAAAATCTCGATCTTGCCCGTCGTGCCCGGGCGATGGCCAAAAAGCCGAGCCGGGATCACGCGCGTGTTGTTGAGCACCATGCAGTCCTCGGGCTCAAGGTAGCTTGGAAAGTTGCGAAACATATCGTCGCGAAAGGTCTGCGAGGCCCGATCGAGCACCAGCATCCGCGAGTCGGATCGGCCAGGCAAGGGCCTGCGAGCGATCAGTTCATCAGGTAAGTCGTAATGGAAGTCTTGAATTCGGATAGGCACGGTTAAACTAGAGGTTTGAGAATCCTCGGCATCGAATCTTCCTGCGACGAAACAGCCGCCGCCGTCGTGGAAGATGGCACAAAGATCCTTTCCTCCAGCGTAGCGTCTCAGCTCGATGTCCACCAGAAATATGGTGGCGTCGTGCCTGAACTCGCCAGTCGCGAGCACGTCCGCGCCATCGTCCTGATTGTTCGCGAAGCCCTTCAGGCTGCAAACACCAGGCTCGAAGACCTCGACGCCATCGCCGTCACCCACGGCCCCGGCCTGGTTGGAAGTCTGCTCGTTGGCCTCACCTACGCCAAGGCGCTCTGCTTCGCCACAGGCATCCCGCTGATCGGGGTTCATCACCTCGAAGGCCACATCCGCGCCGCCCTGATCGGTATCGATCTTGAGTATCCAGCCATGGCGCTGGTGGCCAGCGGCGGGCACACGCATCTCTTTGAGTGCTTGTCCGAAGGTGAGTACCGCCTCGAAGGCCGCACCCGCGACGATGCAGCGGGAGAAGCCTACGACAAGGTCTCGAAGCTCCTGGGGCTTGGCTACCCTGGCGGGCCGGTCATCGATGCTCTCGCCGCCAAGGGCAAT
>CAZZGS010000731.1:0-2979 GCA_964653845.1 uncultured Bryobacter sp. | reverse complement strand
CAGCAAGGGTAGACAAATACTGGTGCCCAGTCTCGCGCATCGACAACGTATACGGCGACCGCAACTTGGTCTGCAGCTGCGTCCCAATCGAAGACTACGCCAAGGCTTGAAAAAGCCCCATTACTTCAACTCATCCATAATTGTTGGATGAATTTAGCTTGATCCGGCGCTGCAACCCCTCAGAGTATGATGCGCTTCATGCCACGCGATGAAAATCGTGGGTTTCTTCGTCGGCAGCAACTGCCGCAAATTGAAGCGCCTGCTTCAAGTCTTCCTCAATCAGATAGGGATAATCGCGAAAGATCTCTTCGCGATTACCATACGTCGACAAAATCTCAAGCACACGCCGGACAGTGATCCGCATCCCCCGAATGCAAGGTTTGCCCCCGCAGTTCCCGGGCTCTATGGTGATTCGATCAAAAGCGGGAACTTGTGACCGAACTCCCTCTTACCGATATCAACACCACACATTGAATCCAGTTTCTGCACCACAAGATACAATCACAAAAGACCTAAACCCCATGCAGACCCCCACTCTTGACCACGGCCCCATCCTCCAAACCGCCTTCGCCTTCTGGTCCTCCAAAGTCCTCCTCACCGCCGTCGAATTCGACCTCTTCACAACTCTCGGCACCCGCCGCCTCACCGGCACAGACCTTGGCGCAGAACTCGCCCTGCACCCGCGCGCGATCAGCGACTTCTTCGACTCCCTCGTCGCTATGAAATTCCTCGACCGCGATGGCGACGGCCCAACAGCCACTTACTTCAACACCCCCGCAGGCACCCTCTTCCTCGACCGCACCAGCCCTCGTTACATCGGTGGCATGCTCATCATGCTCAACGATCGCCTCTTCAAATTCTGGAACGATCTCCCCACCGCCCTCCGCACCGGCTCGCCCCAAAACGAAGTCAAACACGGCCAAATAGGAATGTTTGAAGAGCTCTACGCAGAGATCCACCGACTCGAACAATTCATGGGCGCGATGGCAGGACTCTCCCGAATCAACTTCGAAACCCTGGCCCAGAAATTCGACTTTTCAAAGTACAAAACGCTCTGCGACATCGGTGGTGCCACAGGCCTCCTCTCCATTGAAGCCGCAAAGCAACACCCCAAACTCCAGTGCATCAGCTTTGACCTACCGCCCGTCGCGCCCATTGCCACCCGCCACATCGCCGCTGCCGGTCTCACAGACCGCATCGAAACCGCCAGTGGTGACTTCTTCAAAGACCCTCTCCCCAAGGCCGATGTCATCACCATGGGCATGATCCTTCACGACTGGAATCTCGAAAAGAAGATGCACCTCATCCGTGCCGCCTACGACGCCCTGCCACCCGGCGGAGCCTTGATCGCCATCGAAGCCCTCATCGACGACCAGCGCCGCGAAAACCTCATGGGCCTCCTCATGTCCCTCAACATGCTGATCGAATTCGGCGACGCCTTCGACTATTCCGGCGCGGACTTCCGCGGTTGGTGCACCGAAGTCGGCTTCACTCGCTTCGAAGTCATCCACCTCGCTGGCCCCTCCAGCGCAGCCATCGCCTACAAATAAGCGCCTAAGGAAGCGAGAACGCAACCAACTCCGCCGGCAGATTCGATCCACCGACGGCGACAACGATAAACTGCTTCCCTCCCGAGACATAAGTCATCGGCGACCCGGTCGCATTCGAAGGCAAGTCAAGCTCCGCCACCTCTGCACCGCTTTGTTTGTCATAGGCCCGCAGCTTGGCTTCGCGAATCGTATGATCGGCTTCAAGCCGGCCACTGCCAGTTCTTTCAGGTCCCACAGGCCCTTCCTGCGCGGCAAAAAGCAAACTCTTGGTGACCATTATGAATGTCCGCAACGGCCAGCCCAACTTCGGCAACTTCAGCCCCTGCAGAGCCGGATGATCGCGCGGCCCCTCTCCGCTGGCCACCATCTACTTCCGGTCACCAGTCTTCAGGTCAATCGCCGTGATTCTTCCAAAGGGAGGCTTGAACAAAAGCAGCCCTTCAGGTCCCAATAGCAATGCACGATACCCGGTCAGACTATCGGTGGTCTCGGCTCCCTTCTTTTCATTGATTTTGTCGACAGTCGGTCGCGTAATAGATGGTACAAAGAGCGTCTGCGTTTCAGGATCAAACGCTGCTCCGGCCCAACTCGCCCCACCTTGCGATCCAGGCAGCGCAATCGCTCCTCGAAACGAAGGAGGCGTAAACAAGGGCCCCGCATCATACTGCCGCAAGATCTCCAGCGCGTTCTCCCGCAAGGCCGGCGTGAAGTCAATCACGTCCGCTTCGCTAGCCCCCTGACGGTCAAAGGGCGCAGGCTTACTCGGCACCGGCTGCGTAGCTGACGTTCTCTCTTTGCCAGAGTTCGACTGCGGCACCGGCTTCTCCACAATCGGCCACACCGGCTTCCCCGTCACCCGGTCCAGCACAAACACAAAGCCCTGCTTAGTCACCTGCGAAAGTGCGCGAATCTTCTTCCCTCCAACGGTGATATCCGTCAGCGTCGGCGCTGCCGGCGGATCATAATCCCAGACATCATGATGCGTCGTTTGAAAGTGCCAAACTCGCTTACCCGTCTTGGCCTCAACACAAACAACACTCGTCCCAAATAGATTGTCCCCAGGCCGATTCCCGCCATAGTAATCGTTCGAAGGCGTACTCAATGGAAGATACACATAACCCAGTTCTTCGTCCCCACTCAGAGGTGCCCAGGCACTAACCCCCCGGCTCGTCTTCCACGATTCCTCAAGCCAGGTCTCATTCCCCACTTCGCCCTTACCAGGCACCGTGTTGAAGTCCCACACTTTCTTCCCCGTCCGCACGTCATAGCCACGAACCGTCCCCGGAGGCATCGAAGCCTTCGGGCCTCTCACGTCGCTTAACCCCGACCCCACCACCACGACATCGCGAACAATCACCGGCGCGGACGTAACAACAAAAAGATACCGCTCCACACCAGCCTTCCAGTCCGCACCAAGATCCACCACACC
>CAZZGS010000730.1:0-2979 GCA_964653845.1 uncultured Bryobacter sp. | reverse complement strand
CGCCTAACTTGCTGGCTGACCTGTCGGCACGTTTCGAGGCGGCTACCCCGTTCCTCGAATATTTGAACCGCCCAATGCAGGTGGCGGCGCAAAAAGCAAAAACAGCTCAGTCCTTTTTGTAAACCACTCTGCCGTCGACGAGAGTCATCTCCACTTTGATCTGGGGGATGTCCTGGGGCGGCACAGCGAAGGGGTCGTTGCTGAGCACAACGATATCGGCCAGCATATTTTTTAGCATTACGGGGTATGACTGTCATAGGCATCGAGAAAAACAGGCCGGTTGGGCAGCATAGCGTCGATGTCCTCGCGCGTTGGAAGCCGCAAATTCGGGAAACAGGTGTACTCCCAGCCTCCACCGGTAATCCAGGGGGCGCTCGGGTGGGCCGTTGCGTAATCCACAATCGCTTTCTGGATGGCCGGGAGGGTGCAAATCCCCGTTAGATCCACTTTGGTGAGCCCAAGCGAGCCTTCAAGAAAGTGAATGTGAGCGTTATTAAAGCCCGGCATGGCGAAGCGGCCGCGCAGGTCGATTGTCTGCTTCGCCTTGCGTTTTTCTGTCTCAACGCCAAGGGCCACGATGCGGCCCTGAGTGATGGCAACAGCACTGGTGCGCCCATCGCCCGTCCAGATCTTGCCGTTTCGCAGCAGCAGATCCACATTTTGGCCATGGGCGGCAATCGAAGTCAGAAGCACAATGGCAAGGCATCTCATAGCGGTTCAGATTAGCAGCTATGCCAGAATAAAGGCTATGTCCACTGCTGATGTGGCGCTTCCGACGCCGGAACAGGTAGCTAAATACGAGCCTGTGATCGGCCTCGAAGTGCATTGCCAACTCGCTACCAATACGAAGATTTTTTGCGGTTGCCCGACCAGTTTCGGTGAAGACCCGAATTCGAACACCTGCCCTGTCTGCCTTGCTTTGCCCGGGGCGCTGCCCGTGCTTAGCCGTCAGGCTGTTGAACTCGCGGTGCAGGGCTCGCTTGCGCTCCATTGCGAAATCAGCCCGAGATCGATTTTTGCCCGCAAGAACTACTTTTACCCTGACTTGCCGAAGGGTTATCAGATCTCCCAATTCGATCAACCGCTGGCTGAACATGGCTTTGTAGACGTCGAGGTGGACGGGGTTGGCAAGCGCATCGGCGTTACGCGTGTGCACATGGAAGATGACGCCGGCAAAAGCTCGCACGATGGCTTCAAGGATTCTGAAAAATACAGCTATGTCGATCTGAACCGCGCGGGGACCCCACTAATCGAAATCGTGAGCGAGCCCGACATGCGGAATTCAGACGAGGCCTACGCCTATCTGACCGAGATCAAACAGGCCATGCAGTTTATCGGCGTTTCCACCTGCGATATGGAGAAAGGCCAACTGCGTTGTGATGCCAACGTGAGCGTGCGCTTGAAGGGGGCCGAGAAGCTTGGCACCAAGGTTGAGATCAAGAATCTGAACAGCTTTCGCCACGTCAAGCTGGGAATCGAATACGAGATCCTGCGCCAGATTGGCCTGATCGAAGCTGGACAGCGCGTACGGCAGCAGACCCGTTTGTTTAACCCGGATTCGGGTATAACATCGCTGATGCGTGACAAGGAAGAAGCGGCCGACTATCGCTATTTCCCTGAGCCTGATCTACTGCCACTCGTGGTGACTGAAGAATGGAAGAACGAGTTGGCCGCAATGATGCCAGAACTCCCTGCCGATCGGCGAGCCCGGTTCATCAGCGACTACGGCTTGAGCGAATATGATGCAAATGTTTTGACGCAAACTCGTCCGATGGCCGACTACTATGAGCGGGCGGCAAAGGCGTCACCCGATCCGAAGATGGCTGCCAACTGGGTAATGGGAGACCTGATGGGACTTCTTAATAGTCTCGGGAAAGAAATCGCTGAATCCCCGATCCCCCCAGAGAATCTTGGTGAACTCCTGGGCCTGATCCAGAGTGGTGAGCTTTCCGGCAAATTGGCCAAAGAAATCTTCCCCAAGATGTTCTCCGAGGGTCTGTCGCCCAAGTTCATCATGGAGCGCGATGGCCTGAAGCAGATTTCTGACACCGGAGCCCTCGATAAGATCATCGAAGAGGTGTTGGCTGCAAATCCGAAACAGGTGGAACAGTACAAGAGCGGCAAAACAACCGTGATTGGCTTCCTCGTTGGTGCGGTGATGAAGGCCAGCAAGGGTCAGGCTAATCCTGGCTCAGTAAATGAAATGTTGAAGGCAAAGCTGGACTCGTGATTCGTTTCTTAACCCTGTTTGTTGTGACGATGGCTGCTTATGCGCAGAAGGATGTCCTGCCAATGCGCTTTGCCAATCTGCCAGCCTGCGCGGGGCCAAGTGCCACGCCAAGGCCCAAGGCCGAGGCCGATGGCAGCACTCTGCTAATGCGTGTGCAAGACCCTAGTGGGGCCGCCATCGAGATTTGGTGCGCCAAAGAAGCCGCTGGTTTCAACTATCAGTACCGCGTTGCAGGCCCGACAGGAGCCTCTGTCATGCTGGATCGCTGCCAGTTGGCCGACGGCATCAATTCGGCTGGAGTGGAGCACCAGGGCCCGGTTGCTGAGGCCGCTTTGCCCAATGGCGGGCAATGGCTGCGAACAGCAGGCAAGCTGGTGCGCTTTCTGCATCACAACTGGGATTCGCGTGCCGGACACCACACTGTTTATAACTTCAGCCGCCAGCAGATCACAACCTATGCGACCGTTGCGGTATAAGATCCGGCAGGCCGCTGGGTGCGTGCTTTCGTCGATGTGAATTCCATGCCTCTCCGCGAAATCTCGCAAGCGGCTTCAATGGGCAAGAATCTGCCAGAACGCATTTTTGATCCGAATCGCGTAAGCTGCCTTACAGCTCTGGCGGACGAAGGCATGCGCATCCACGACGAAGAAGTGAACGCCTTTGTTGGCCCGCAGCAGCCCGGGAAACTTACGGTTGCCTGGCCCGAATCCACCCCGATCGACAAGCTTGATTTTGATGCAGCGCGGCGC
>CAZZGS010000729.1:0-2983 GCA_964653845.1 uncultured Bryobacter sp. | reverse complement strand
GCTGAAGGCTCTGTAACTCAATCCTGGGTTGGCAAATTGCCTGGCTTGAAAAAGAATCTGGGCCCAGTTAGAGGTGTGTCCTTGCGCAACGCCAGCAGAGCGGTGAATCTGATAAAGGCCGGTTCGGCCTCTAACGATTACGGCGAACTGTTGAAATGTGAAGTGGTGCTGCTGGGGGTGCCAGACGCGAAGTTGGCAGCCTGGGTGGATGAGCTATTGAACTGTGGCCACAATTTGGCAAAGCTTAGCTTCGTGTTGTGCTCCAACCGCCTGGATAGCGAAGCCTTGTCTGCCTTAGCGGGCCGCGGCGCCAACACAGCCTCCTTAAGCGAGATGGAGGGCTTTGCCGAAAAGCGCTACCTTTTTGAAGGCGATAACATCGCACTTCATCGGCTTAGACGTCTGGTGGAAGAAGACGGAACCGCACGAATTGTTGAGATGAATCCACGCATGAGGCCGGTCTACGAAGCCGGGCTGACCTTTGCCGCCGGTATGACTTTCCCGATGATTGCCGCAGCGGTGGATGTGATGCGCGCAGCCGGTATTCATGCCAAGGTGGCTGAGAGCACGGTAGAAACCGCTGTGATTGGTGCGCTGCGGTCTTACCTCAGAGCTGGAAGAAGGGGTTGGACAGGGCCTGTGGCTCGTGCCGACCGTGATGAACTGCGGCGGCAGTATCATGCCCTCTTCGGAATCAATTCCAATCTCGCAGAAATGTTTCTCAAAATTGCGGTCGACTATCTGGCCGAGTCAGCAGCCAAGCCTCGCAAGTAATCAAATTAGCGGGCGGGGCCTGCGGCCAAAGCAGCCTTCTTCGGAAAGGCGATATCCCTGGGACTGGCGTCGACTGGAATCACGAAGTCGACAAAGCCGGCCAGCATTTCTTCCCAGCTTTGATCACCCCATCTAACTTCTGACTTCGGGTCTGGATTGTATTTATTGTTCGGAGAATTATCGTACCAGGCTGTTGCTCTGATTTCAGTACCTTTGGGGAGCAACAAGGGTTTAGCCAATTGATAGGTAAGTTGCCAGTTGAAATCGTAAGCGGGAACTTTGAGCAGAGTCTCTGTTTCACCGCTCGGGTAGGTTGCCACGAATTCAAAGGCCTTGCCTCGCAGGTGCATGTGGGGAAAGAGGTTCTGCAGAACGACATCCTGATGGATCTTCACATTTGCATCGACGCGATGATTCTCAGCACCGGCAGGGATCTGCAAGTTCAGGTTTGCGATGAACGTGTTCACTGCGCGCTCCCTCGGGGGCTCTTTGGCAAAGATCATTCCGACGCGGCTTCGGTCGATCGTCTCTTTTCCATTGGACGTGTAATGGATCTGGAAGATCAGGTCACTGCCTGCTGGAATCAATCGAGCCTGTCCGGGTCTGGTTTCGTAGGCCAGGCCACCCGGGACGTAGACCGACACCATCTCATAGGAGGTTCCCGCCAAAGCGGCAAAGATCCCTTTGCCGGTATCAGGCTCTCGCTTCTGTGCCGGCTCATTCGGTACATAAGCCACACCCTTGGGAGCATTGGCCAAATACTTCGACGACGGAGGGCGGCTCAGCAAAACCACGTGGTGCACGACACTTGCGGCACCGGGGCGGACTTCAATCTTCTCTACCCATTTGTCCTCGGTGAAGCCGGTGGGGACGATGAAGTAAGTGTATTCAACCGTACCGCTGGCAGGCACCTTGTAATCGACGGGCATGTCGATCACAACGTCGGGCTGGCCGATCGTCCAGCCGGTGGCGTATTCGCGCGGCGCAGGTGCTTCGGCGACCTTGCCTTCTTTGGCACCAGTCTTGGCCCAGGCCGAAAGTGTAGACAATTCCCGCTCGGTGAGTGAGCGGTCGTTGGAAAATTTTCCGAAGTGCGGGTCGGCATGCCAGGGCGGCATCTTCCTCGATAACACCGCCTTCTCGATGGCCTTGGCAAACGGGCGCGTGTCCTTGTAAGAAGTAAACGCCATAGGTGCCGCTTCTCCGGCACGGTGGCATTCCTGGCAACGATTCTGGAGGATCGGCATGACGTCCTTGTAGAAGGTCGGATCCGCAGCAAACGCAGTGCTTGCCGCAAGCAGCAATATTCTCAACATACCCGGCATCGTAGCATGGTGAACAAGATGAAACAAAGCTTCCATGGCGAGCTGATACTGCCTGACCGTACTGTGCCAGATGCCTATCTTGTAACTGAGGCAGGCCGGATTCTTTCCATTGATACGGTTGCCCCTGCCGATACCGAAATTGTCGAGGGAACTTATATCTCGCCTGGATTTGTCGATTTGCACGTGCATGGAGGCGCAGGGGCGGACTTCATGGATGGCACAACCGATGCGGTGAGGATCGCCAATCGCGCCCATTCCAGGCATGGAACCACGACGATTTTCCCGACGACAACCACGGGAAGCACTGAAGAGTTGGCGGCCATGTTGGCTGCATGCGCCGAGGTGAAGGCAACCTGGAGAGCAAGCGACGGAGCTCGCATTGGTGGTGTGCATTATTACGGCCCTTACTTCGCCGAAGATAAGGTAGGCTGTCATTCTGCGGAAGGCCGTCGCGATCCCGACCCTGCCGAATACCAGGCTTTTCTTGCCTTGGGGCTGATTCGCATTGCCACCTGCGCCGCCGAACTGGACGGAGCTGAAGCCTTCTACCGGGCTGCGGCCGAACGCGGATGTCTGGTAACTTGTGGCCACTCGAATTCCACATGGACTGAGATGGCTCGCGCCTACGCCGCCGGGATGCGTCACGTCGATCATTTCTGGTGTGCAATGAGTTCAGTTGCGTCCTTACGCGCTCGCTATGGCACGCCGATGCAGGCCAGCATGGAGCAATTCGTCCTGGCCCACGCCGAGATGAGTACCGAGGTGATCGCCGACGGCTGCCATTTGTCACCTGAGCTGCTTGAGTTTGCCTTTCGCATGAAGGGTGCAATGCGACTTTGTCTTGTGACCGATGCCAATCGTGCACTGGATCTTTCTGCCGGTCG
>CAZZGS010000728.1:1318-2987 GCA_964653845.1 uncultured Bryobacter sp. | reverse complement strand
ATCTGATCGATTTTGTCCTGTAGCTTCATCAGGCCATAGAAAAGGTTCGCCGGGCGTGGCGGACAACCGGTGATGTAGACGTCGACAGGGATGATCCTGTCGACTCCCTGAAGAACCGAGTAGGTGTTGAAGGGGCCACCGACGCTGGAACAAGCACCCATGGAGATGACCCATTTCGGCTCTGGCATCTGGTCGTAGATGCGCTTGAGGACGGGAGCCATTTTTAGGGTGACGGTGCCGGCGACGATCATGAGGTCCGCTTGACGCGGGGAGGGGCGGAAAACTTCTGCACCAAAACGGGCCAGGTCAAATCGGCCGGCGGTGCTGGCAATCATTTCAATTGCACAGCAGGCGAGGCCGAAACTCAGAGGCCAGATCGCCGACTTGCGGGCCCAGTTGAAGACATAGTCTACCGAGGTAGTAATGAAGTTTTGCTCGAATTGATTTTGGAGCGTTATCACAAGAAGGTACTTTTAGTTTAACTTGAGAGTATGGCCGGAAATTCACACAACTCGAACGCGTATACAGATCAAGAGAAAAAATTCCTGCTGGCACCACTGCTGGTGGGCGCTATTGCAGTAACCGTTTTCCTATACGTGTACTTCACGATTCCCTCGAAGCCTTACGAACTGCATGAGGCTCCTCATGCCGAAGCTTCGCACGATGCAGGCCATGCGGCGGGCAAAGAAGTGAAGCACGAAGAGGCTAAGCACTAAGCCATTGTTTGGCTAGAGCCTCGGGGTCTTCATTCAGCGTCAGCAGTTGTTGGGCTGTCGATTCGTTATCCACATAGAACGTCGCTTCGACGCCTTGAGCCGTTGGCTTAAGGTCGAGGCGGCGTTCTTTTGCTTCAAGCCGGAGCGTTGTGTCAAGCCAGGTGAAGCGAACCATCGTGCGCTGACTATGACCGATGAGACGGCACGCGGTGAGGAATTTTTCAGTGAAGGGGCCAGACTTGAGAGCCTCGGCCACGGGGGCGGCGGCAAGAGCCGTCTGACGGTCTGCCTCGCGTCGGGCGTGTTCTTCTTTCTGTTTTAGCGGGTCTTTTTCTTCGCGCGACTCAAGCGCCTTCAGGTTGTTCTCGAGATTGTCGAGGAAGCTCATATCCTCACGGTACACTGAGTTTATGTTCTTTCGCCGGGAAAAGCCTGTAGTTCTCAAATTTGAAGATCATTTGGAAAGCCTGAAGCAGAGTGGGATGGCCGTTGGCAAAACCACCAATGGCAAGGCGCCGGTGATGCGCAAGGGTTGCGCGGCAGTGTTGCTGGACCAGGGTGAGAAGGTTGGGATTGAACGGGCGGGAGTGGTGGTGGGCCACGAAATCGCAGAGCTGACTCACGGCGGCTATCAGATGTTCTTTGTTACGCCGACTGGCGTTACGGAACCGGCACTGGCAGAGCAATTACGGGAGCTGCACGAGTTTCAGGAAGACTTGCGCAGAGGGCTTGGGCACGACAGCCTTTACAACACTAGCCTGGGAACCACGAACCCGCGTCATATGTATGACCGCGTAAAGGGCCGCGATTCCCACGCCAAGCATTCGCACTAGGATTCGATGATGGTGAGGCTGGTGAGCGTATCGCCGCCGGCGATCGTATCGACTACCGCCTGACCTTCAAGCACCTGGCCGAAGACGGTATGTTTGCCATCGAGCCAATCGGTCTTGATG
>CAZZGS010000728.1:0-1308 GCA_964653845.1 uncultured Bryobacter sp. | reverse complement strand
GATGTGTGTGATGTAGAACTGGCTGCCGTTGGTGTTAGGGCCGGCGTTGGCCATAGCCAGGCTGCCTACCTTGTGACGAAGCCATTCGTTGCCAGCAAACTCATCGGGGAAACGATAGCCGGGGCCACCACGACCGGTGCCTTCGGGGTCTCCACCCTGAACCATGAAATCCTTGATGACGCGATGAAAAGTGGTGCCATTGTAGAAGCCGTCATTCGCAAGGAAGAAGAAGTTGCTAACGGTGTTGGGAGCGTTCTGGGGATAGAGTTCCACAACGATCTTGCCTTTAGATGTATCGAAAGTCGCAGTGTAAGACTTATTGATGTCGATCGACATCGGCGGCGGGGCCGGATAAGATTTTTGAGCCATATATTTCCAGTTTAGGCTAGAGCGCGGTGGACTACTTCGCCGGCAACGTCGGTGAGGCGGAAGTCGCGACCCTGATAGCGGTATGTGAGCTTCTTGTGGTCGATACCCAAGAGGTGCAACAGGGTGGCCTGGATGTCGTGAACATGCAGGTGGCCGCCTGTCGGTGAGAAGCCAAGGTCGTCTGTGCCACCGATTATGGAGCCGTGCTTAAGGCCGCCTCCTGCCATAAAGATTGAATAGGCGTCGATGTGATGGTTGCGGCCGATCTTGCCTTTTTCTCTGACTTCACCCATCGGGGTGCGGCCGAATTCCCCGCCCCAGATGACAAGCGTTCGATCGAGAAGGCCGCGCTGCTTGAGGTCTTTGATGAGGGCGGCTGAGGCTTGGTCGATTTCACGGGCGACTTGCTCGAGCGGCTTGGTGAGATCGTCGTGATGATCCCAATCGGTGTGATAAAGCTGGACGAAGCGGACCCCGCGTTCGACCAGGCGGCGGGCGAGGAGGCAGTTGTTAGCGAAGGCGTGTTCGGGGGCACCGGGTTTCGCGCCGTACATAGCCATTGTCTCGGGAGTTTCCCTGCCGAAATCTATCAACTCGGGGCCGGAGGTCTGCATGCGGAAGGCCATCTCGTATTGCGAGATGCGAGTGTCGATTTCGGTGTCGCCGGTGTGGGTCTTCTCGATCTCGTTGAGATCTCGGAGGGCGTCGATGGTCTGGCGCTGTTGATCTGCAGTGACGTTCTTGGGGGTGGAGAGATTGAGGATCGGGTCGCCTGTGGAACGGAAGGGGACGCCCTGGAAGCTGGTGGGGAGGAATCCGCCAGACCAAAGCTGCGCGCCGCCACGAGGACCGCGCGGCCCGGATTGGAGCACTACGAAGCCCGGGAGGTCTTTCGATTCGCTGCCGAGGCCATAGGTGACCGAGGAGCCGATGCTGGGG
>CAZZGS010000727.1:0-2988 GCA_964653845.1 uncultured Bryobacter sp. | reverse complement strand
GTGCCGGTCTGAATGCCCGCTTCACCGTCCCTACTGCGGAGTTCCGAACTGGTGATTTCTCGCAACTACGCGATGCCGGCGGCGTCCTGATTCCGATCTATGATCCACTGACCCGCCAGCCCTTCCCCGGCAATCAGATTCCAGCCTCGCGCCTCAGTGCCACCTCACGACAGGTCGTCCCACTCATCCCTACACCGACAGGGCCGGGTTTGATCAACAACATCGGCCCCGGCATCACCAGCTTGCCCAACAACAACTTGACGTGGTCCTATAACCTGGCTCACAACATCACAGATTCCCAGCGAATTAGCTTCACAAATTGGAAAACCAACAACCCGAACCAATGCGTCCTGGGCAGCAATATCACCGGCTCATTGAGCGGGCTTTCGAATTGTCCTAGCGCAACGACCGCTTATCTCGCCAATTATTCCTGGTCGGTGCGCCCCAACGTGATCGTAACTGCCGGCACTCTTTGGTTTCGCATTCTGAATAATCAGGAAATCGGCGGACCGCCCAACACCACCGTTGATTTTCCTGGCTTACCCAAAGGCTCGAAGAGCGCCTTCCCGCGAATGCTATTCAACGGCCCGGTAGCCGCCCCTGTTCAACTTGGAACCGGTTTTCAAGGCGATCTGAACTTTCAGCCCGGAAAGAGCGCCGTTTCCAATGTTCTGTGGGTGAAGGGCAAGCACAGCTTGAATATTGGTGGCGAGTATCGTCAGTCCGAAAATACGACTTCGATTTGTGAAGGTTGCCCCGCCCGGTTTGAATTCAGCAACCGCAGCACTTCTCTGCCAGGCTCGCCTAACTTTGACAACTTTGGCCACCCCTTTGCAAGCTTCTTGCTCGGCGTCGCCGACTCGGCCAGCGCCTCGACCGGACTGATCGATCGCGTTTTCAGAAACTCCTCTTTTTCCGGCTACATCCAGGACGACTTCAGGGTCAACCGAAAACTGACCCTCAATCTAGGCCTGCGCTACGACGTTTTTATTCCCTCGAGCGAAGACACAAACCGCATCGCCTTCTTCGATCCCACGATTGTCAACCCGCGAGCTGGCGGCCGTCTGGGGGCTTTGAGCAAACCCGGCAAATGCGAGTTCTGCACTGGCCTGAACACCATCGCCGATACTCACTATAAGAACTTCGCACCCCGCCTTGGATTTGCCTACGCCTGGAATAACAAAACCGTGATCCGCGGCGGCTACGGAATCGTTTTCGGACTCGGAGGCGCAAACGATCTCGGCCAGACCCGCATCAAGACAAACTTCCTGAACGGGTCTTCCGGTAATTTTGCCGCCATCTCGCAGGATTCAGGGGCGACACCCGGATACGGGTCGTGGGATCGACCATTTCCTTTGCCCACCGTCGCGCCCTTTAATTCCTCGATTGGTAATGATCAAGCCGTCAACTATGCGGGCCGTTGGCAGGGGGCCGCACCCTACATCCAGAACTGGACCATCGGTATTCAACGGGAATTGCCAGCTTCGATCTTGCTCAGTGCCAGCTATGTCGGCAATAAAGGAATCCGGCAGCCGTCAAATTTGGAGAACCTGAACCAGGTCGACCCCAAGTTCCTTTCTCTTGGCGCAACGCTACTAGCCAATATAGACAGCCCCGCCGCTCGGGCCGCTGGCATCGGCTTACCTTACACCGGTTTCAGAGGCAGCGTCGCCCAGGCGCTACGGCCATTCCCCCAATATGCCGCCATTACCAGCAATTTTCAGCAGACTGGCGTCACCCGCTATGACGCTTTCCAGATGACGCTCCAACGCCGCTTCATCAAAGGCTTGGAAGGGTTGGTCAGCTACACTGCCTCCCGCCAGATGAGCAACACGAACTCTGGCTTCGGAACCTTTAACGGTGGTGCGATCAACACCTTCAACCGCAAGGCTGAATACTCTTTAGCACCAAGCGACATCCCGCACACGCTCGCCGTCAGCGGGCTCTACGAATTGCCCATCGGCACCGGCAAACGATTTGTGAATAAGCCGGGTGTAGCCGGAAAAATCATTGGCGGCTGGCAGGTTAGCTGGGCCACACGCCATCAAAGCGGTACTCCCGTCGGAGTCGGCGCCGGTAATGTGTTGCCGATCTTTGGCGGCGGCAACCGGCCCAATCTGGTTCCGGGTGTAGATCCTCAACTCAGTCGCAGTGGTTTCGACCCTGCAAAAAATAAGCTCTTCAACATTAACGCATTCTCTCAGCCGGCTGATTACACCTTCGGCAACGCTCCCCGAGTTAACGGCAATCTTCGCAACTTCTCGTTCTTCAATGAAAACGTGAACGTATCCAAATTCTTCCGCTTTACTGAAACCGTGAACCTGCAGTTACGCGTGGAATTCTTCAATGTCTTCAACCGTGTGATTTTTGGCGGAGCTGACTCTCGATTCGCACCCAATAACTTGAATTTCGGTGTCGTCGGAGGACAAGGCAATACACCAAGGCAAGGACAGATGGCGTTGAAACTTAACTTCTGAGTGGATACACTTGCAAGTATGTGGAGCATTCTCGCGCGAGGCAAGGGTAACGTCATCCTTGCCTCTTTTTGCCTTTGCGCTGTATCGGCAACCACGCTTCGATCTCAAGACGCTTCCAAGTCCTTGGCGAATGGAGTTCAGTCCCTTCGCCAGGGAAGAACTTTTGTAGCCATCAAGGCTCTCCGCAGTGCACTGGCCGAAGGGGATCTGCGCGCCCACCTGCCGTTGGCCGAAGCCTACTTCGTCCTGAATCAACGAAAACTGTTCAAGGAAGAGATAGCCTTAGCCAAAGCTGCTTTTCCTCTCGATCCAGAAGCTTTCTACGTCGAAGGCCGTTATCGCTTTCAAGTTGAGAAAGATGTGGAAACTGCGGCAAAGCAATTTCAGCTAGCTCTTGTGCGATCCGCAGATCACTACAAGGCGCTCTGCTACTTGGGCATCTGTTTGCGCGAAATGCGTAAAGAGGAGGAGGCTGAACCGCTTTTGCTTAAGTCAGTGCAACTTGCTGAAC
>CAZZGS010000726.1:0-2989 GCA_964653845.1 uncultured Bryobacter sp. | reverse complement strand
ATGTTAACGGGGACGGGCGCAACGACATCGTTACGGGCAATGCCCACGACTATGGCGTCTTCTGGCTGGAGCAAAACGCAGGTGGCACTTTTGAGCTCCGCATGATCGATGACTCCTGGTCTCAGCCACACGCCATCACCATGGTCGATCTCAACAAAGACGGTAAGCCTGATTTCCTGACTGGCAAACGCTTTATGGCGCACAACGGCAAAGACCCTGGCGAACGCGAAGCACTCGGAATTTACTGGTATGAATTCAACAAAGAAGCCAGCGGCAAATTGCAGTGGATCAAACACGTCATTGATTACTCCACCCGCACAGGTGGCGGCATGCAGTTGCCTGTGGCGGACATCAATGGCGATGGGCGTCTGGACTTTGTAGCACCAGGGAAGTCTGGGCTCTATCTATTTCTTGGCTCGCCTACTTTGTAATGCCGTGGCGCACCAGCCACTTGGCAAGTAGATCGCTCCAGGAGCTCAGCACCCAGTCGCCTGGAGCAAGACCAACACCGTGCCGCCCGTGTTCGAAGATGTGAAGTTCGGCCTCAACACCGTTCTTGCGCAATGCGCTGTAGTAGGCCAGTGCATTCTCGACAGGTACGGACGCATCGTCTGTTGTATGAAAAATGAAGGTTGGGGGAGTGTTGCGGGTTACCTGTTTTTCGCTGCTCAGGAATTCTGCCAGCTTCGGGTCAGGGGTTTCGCTTCCCAACAGATTTTTGCAACTCCCCTTGTGCTTCCATTCCTCGGTGCAGGTAATCACCGGGTAGCTGAGGATGGAAAAGTCAGGGCGGGTTTCTGGTGTGAAGTGAGTCGAGATGCTTGAAGCAAGATGGCCACCAGCGCTGAAACCCCACACGCCCACTCGTTTGGAATCGACACCCCACTCACTGGCGCGCCGACGCACGATGCGGAAGGCTTCACTCACATCATCGTGCATTGCAGGATGCTTATGACGCGGCCCGAGCCGATACTTCAGGACGAACGCATGAACGCCCATCGAGTTCAGCCATCGAGCAATCTGCAGGCCTTCGTGATCCATCGCAAGCGCTCCATAGCCTCCGCCTGGACAGACCACTACCGCAGATCCCGTCGCCTTGGCCTTCTCCGCAAGGTAAGGCGTGATCTCGGGGCGATCTCGCTCGTCCTCAAAAACACCTTTCGCTGGATAGAGATTCACAGGCGTCTGGGCCATCGTCAGAAGCAAAAATAAACTGGTTAGCACCTTCTCAAGCTATTGCATCTTGCAGGCTGAAGGCAAATGTTATTCCGCCCGCTGTGGGTCATAACAGGAGACCCATATACTCTATGGAGAATGAATCGTCGCCATCTGATTTCGCTTCTTGCCGCTTCTGCGCTTAAAGGCGAGGCCGCCCCAATCAGGCGTCTGACCAACCAGCCCGGCTTTCACTGGTTCGGCTACTACGACAAATTGCAATTCGATCCAAGCGGGAGATTTGTACTTGGCCAGCAGGTCTCCTTTGAGCATCGATCTCCAACCGCCGATGACGAAATTCGCATCGGTGTGATCGATACTCAGGACAACGACCGCTGGCGTGAGATTGGGCGAACTCGCGCCTGGAACTGGCAACAGGGCTCGATGCTGCAATGGTTGCCGAAGTCCAAGAGCAAGCTGATGTGGAACGACCGCGTAGGTAATCAATTCGTCTGCCGCATCTTCGACATCGCAAACAACAAAATGGAAACCATCCCTACGCCGGTTTACAACCTGAGTCCGGATGGCAAGTACGGAATCGCCCCTGACTTTCGACGTCTGAATGATTGCCGGCCGGGCTATGGCTATGCAGGCATCCCCGACCCGAATCGCGACAACTTGGTGCCCGACGACGCAGGCCTCTGGCGCATCGAAATGAAAAGTGGCAAACAGAAACTTTTGATTCCGTTCTCCGCAGCGGTGGCAGTGCCCAATCGCGAACCTTATTCTAGAGGTGCAAAACACTGGTTCAATCACCTTCTGTTCTCACCCGACAGCGAGCGCTTCATCTTTCTCCATCGCTGGAGAGGAGAGAAGGAAGGCAAGGGATTTTCGACACGCATGTTCACCGCGAACAAAGACGGCCTGGACCTCTACAATCTCGACCCATACGGCAAGACCTCGCACTTCATCTGGCGTGATCCGCAAAGTGTTCTTGCCTGGGCCTGGCATCCCATCGAGGGAAGCGAGCGTTTCTTCCTCTATCGTGACAAGACCGAAAAGGTGGAGGTAATTGGACGCGACGTCATGACAGTCAATGGGCATTGCGCTTACCTGCCGGGCAATCGCTGGATTCTCAATGACACTTATCCCGGCAAGGATCGTCTGCAGCACTTGTACATTTACGAAGTATCCAGCGGTAAACGAGTTCCGATTGCGGATCTCCTGTCCCCAGCCGAATACGCTGGCGAATGGCGCACCGATTTACATCCACGCTTCTCGCCCGATGGCAAGAAGCTCTGCATTGATTCCACACACGAGAGCCTTGGTCGCCAACTTTATTTAGTCGATATCGGCGCGCTCGTCTAGAGCTTGTGAATGCGCAGCCCCTTGTACTCGATCCAGCTCCCCTTTTGGTGTGCCTGCACCAGAATGGTTCCGGGAGTCGTGCGATCGAGCTTCTCACAATTGACAACCGTTTGACCATTGATGCGCACTACACATTTCTTGCCTTGCACATAAAGCTGAAAGAGGAACCACTCTTCGGGATGGATCCTCGGGTAGGGCTTTGCGCGTTCGAGACCATATAGCGAACCAGTTGGATAGACGGCCCCTTCAACATCGTGAACCTGGATTTCATAGCGAGGCTCGCGTGCATCGTTGCCTCCACGGAACAAGATGCCACCGTTAGAAAACTTGCTGGCCCGAACGTAGCATTCGAAAGCAAAGTCCTGATAGCGTTGCTTCGAAATCAAATAACCAAGCCCGTCAGCCCGCAAGACTTCGCCCAGAGTTTCCCAACTCGCCTTCTCGGTGGCAATCCACTTCTCCATAT
>CAZZGS010000725.1:0-2991 GCA_964653845.1 uncultured Bryobacter sp. | reverse complement strand
ACCCAAGCGTCCGCCAAGCAATAGCTTCTGAAGGCATTGAGCTTGTCGGATACAACGATCTACCGCGGTAGGAGAATACGGAAGGCGGCCCCCGGCTGGTCTTCCCGGTTGGCCGCCGATACACTCCCGCCCTGGCTTTCCACAATCGAACGCACGATATGCAGCCCCAGCCCCTTATGGCGTGGTGTGGTCGTAAAGCCCGGTTCAAACAAGCTCGGCAATACCTTGACTGGAATGCCCGGCCCTGTATCGAGCACCACAATCTCAACTCCGTCCGGCCCGGTTCTGGCACTCACCGAGATCGTCCCGCCCTGCGGCATCATGCGGGCCGCGTTGAGAAAAAGATTCAGCAGCACCCGCTCCCACGCCCCACGATTTCCGGCAATTTGCAGGTTGGCTTCGATCTCCGCTACCAGTACAATGGCCGGCCCTCGCGAAGAGATCAGATAGTCCATCAGCAGCGCTTCCACCTGCTCGATTACTCGCTCAGCATCTGTTAGGCCGCCCTGTGTTTCAAGGCTCTTCACGATCCTTGCACCATGCTTGAGCGAGCGCTTGATCGTCGCGCTCAACTTCGCATGCTTTGGATCCAATTTCAGTACGTCGTTGGCCTCAAACAGCGTCTCAAAGACGTTGTTCAAATCATGAACAACCCCTGCAAGCGTTAAGTTTTGAAGACGATCCGGCATATTGCCTTTAACTGGTGATTATACGAAGGGTGGAATAAAACTCGGGAAAGCTGACGCTAGCCGCTTCTGCCCGATGAATCTCGCAAGGCCCGTCCGCAACCAGGCCGGCTACGGCAAAAGCCATTGCGATGCGGTGATCGCCAAAACTGTCAAACTGCGCCGCGTGAAACTTCTGATTTCCCGGCACTGTAAACCCGTCTTCACGCACTTCGATTTCGATACCCGCGCGCTTGAAATTCTCCGCGACTGTCGCGATACGGTCGGTTTCTTTGATGCGCAGCTCTGAAGCGTCACGAACATCAAGGCCACCGGTTGCCGCGCCCAAAACAGCGAGTGTCGGAATCTCATCGATCAATTGCGCCGTAAGCGCCCCTGAGATGACGCCAGCCTTCTTCACGCTGCCACGCACCATAATGTCGCCTACCAGCTCTCCATGTTGTTCTCCAACATTGAGCACCTTGATCCCGGCGCCAATACTGGCCAGATAGTCGAGCAATGCCGTGCGCGTGGGGTTCAAGCCAACGCCAGCTATCAAGAGATTCGAATCCGGAATCATCAACGCAGCCGAAAGAAAGAACGCCGAAGAGCTCAAATCCCCAGGCACGGTCAGATCCTTGGCAAGAAGTCTCGGACGGCCTTGAATCTTGATAACATTGCCAACACTCTTGACGTCGGCACCAAACATCCGCAACGCCACTTCGCTATGGTCGCGGGTCTTGATCGGTTCACGAACAATCGTTTCGCCATCGCAAAACATTCCCGCAAAGAGCACGCAGGTCTTAACCTGCGCACTGGCCACCGGTGTCGAGTAATCAATCGCCTTGAGTGCCGCTCCTCGAATCTCCAGCGGTGGATACTTGCCGTCAGTCGCAATGATTGTCGCGCCCATCTGCGCCAGCGGGGTCATCACCCGCTGCATCGGGCGCTTGGAGAGCGACTCATCCCCGTGAATGTGTGAGGTAAACGATTGCCCGGCCAGAATCCCGCTCATCATGCGGATGGTGGAACCCGAGTTACCGGCGTCCAGCGCCTCGCTTGGTGCGCTCAGGCCGTTGAGGCCTTTGCCGGTAATCGAAACTTCACTGCCCTGATCATCGACTTCGATGCCCAGACGCGTGAGGATGCCAAGCGTCGAGTGGCAATCTTCTCCTGTGGAATAGCCATGGATCGTTGTCTTGCCCTCAGCAAGCCCGGCGATCATCGCCCAACGGTGTGAGATGGATTTGTCGCCTGGAAGGCGGATAGCGCCAGAGAGACTCTTGGCTGGTTGTATGCTTTCAATCATTCTGTTATTCGACTGGATAAGGGCCAGGCTTGCCGACCCGAAGTTCACGGCCACTGCCGTCCTCTGCGCCAAGCGTCACCTGCACTGCTCGGGCAGGTGCGCGAAGTTGAAGGTGAAATTCGACAACTTCGCCTGGAGAGAGGACATCAGGATCGAGTGCCCCACGCTGAATCGTGATCGACTGCTTGCCCGGAGCAAAAAACTCAAACACGATTTGCACCTTGCTGTAGGTCTTGGTGCCGGTATTGCGAACACTCCCATCGGCCGCAAGCAATTTGTCGTCAATTCGGTGCACCGATACCTGGGTGATTTCAAGCTCAGGCGTCTTCGGCTTCTTGTCCTGCGCGGGCAGAAACAGCGCGAGTGCGAGGCTGGCTAGAAGTGTTCTACGCATAGGGTGACCGAAGGACAAGTGTAGCAAGTGCGGACGATCTTTTTGAATCCGCTCATGGGGTTGCCAGCGTCATAATGGTGTAGCGAGGAAATAAGTTAGTGTATACTAACCGGTAACAGTCCTATGCAATTCTTGATGTTCAAGCACATTGTTTTCTTACTCTTGGCCGACAGTGTTACTTACGACAAAGCGCGTGTCCTGTTCGAGAAAACAGATTATTCGGCAAGCGCCAGAATGATTGAATTGCTCCAGGATAAGTCAGGAAGTGAACAGAACCTGCTCGGTCGCGATTACTTCATGATGCGTGAATACAAGAAAGCGACAGAGAGTTTTGAACGTGCAACCCAGCTTGAGCCACGAACCAGCACCCACTGGCATTGGCTTGGTAGAACCTTCGGCCGGCGTGCAGAATTGAGCTCGTTTGTTACTGCTCCCGGTTATGCCTCCAAGGCCAGACAAAATTTTGAACGCGCCGTCGAACTCGACTCGCGCAACATCGAAGCTCTCAACGATCTTTTCGAATACTATCTTCAGGCTCCCGGCTTCCTCGGTGGCGGTCTCGACAAGGCCCAGGCGCTGATCGATAAGATTGGGGCCGTAGATCCAGTTGAACGGCACTGGGC